>JADZAR010000020.1 GCA_020852475.1 Nitrosomonas sp. | reverse complement strand
TATGGTTTTCTGATTTTTAAAAAACAAATTCATAAAAGACTGCCTAGCGCCTGGATTCTGTATGTCAGTGATGCGGCATTATTCCGGCAGTGCTGGCCGGCTATTCGTACGGCTTTGCTGCTCAAGCATGGTCTGTTTTTCAGCAAAATCGAATCCCGTCTTCTGGATCAGCCAATGAAGACCGCATTAAAACCAGAACACGGTCATCAGAAGTTCTATCTTGGCGACGAAGTGTCCGCTGACTGTGTGCAGAATTTGTACAGCGAGCTGGTAACATTGAATTTATAACGCGCCGGTGTGGCGCAAGAAATGCCATTCAATTCGAATTATCATATTTACGCCGATTGATCGCATAATCGGAAATAGCTTTTCTCCAAGGCAGTGCCAGCATGCCACGCAAACGCTCGACTTGAGCCGGATCCCGATAGCCGCTGATGCCGATCACCATGCCTTGATGATCGCCTTTGGGTTGATCCCGATAAGTGCCCGATAATCGATCCCAGCAGGAAAGATTGAAACCGAAATTGCTGTTCGCTTCATCCGTTCTGATCGAATGATGAACGCGATGCATGTCCGGTGTAACCAGAAACCAGCGCAATATCCGATCCACTCTGCCTGGCAATTGTATATTGCTGTGATTGAACATGGCGGCGGCATTCAGCAATACCTCGAATAGCACCACCGCTAAAACGGGCGGTCCCAGCAGCAGAATGGCAGCCGCCTTGATGAGCATGGACAAGATGATTTCGATGGGATGAAACCGTATACCAGTCGTCAGGTCGTAATCAAGATCAGCATGATGGACCCGGTGCACGCGCCATAAAATCGGAACAGCATGCATCATGACATGCTGCAGGTAAATAATAAAATCCATTGCCACGACCGAAATGGCGATAGCGGCAGGCAAGGGCATCGGGTAATAATTCAATAACCCCCAGCCCTGGTGTTGCACAAAAACGGCGACACCAACGGCTCCGGCCGGAAATATCAAACGCAGCACAACGCTGTTAATCACTACCAGACCGAGATTGCTTGTCCAGCGAAGCTTCTGCGGAATAGTCAGAATGCGGCAAGGCGTGATTTGCTCCCAAGCCGCCATGAGAAAGAAAACACCAAAAAAAGCAACCAGTTTAACAATGAATTCGTTATGAATTATCCATTCGTGCCAGCTCATGCCATGTTTCCCGAACCTGATTCAAATAGTGTACAGAGCAAAAAAATAGCATCCAAACTATCATTTTGAACTGATTAAAGTCAAATACGGATAAAGCATTGAATTAAATTCAAAAAAATTCCAGAGCACAGTCACTGATTTAATCTCTTTGTCTCATTCTCTTTCAAACATCAAAATTTCTGCTTTTTTTGTAAGGAAGCTTATTGATTCCCGTCTAAGCAGCAAGATTGCGGATTATATATTTGCTTCTTGTTCTGGCAATGCAAAATGATTGTTTTGTTTGCTTAATCTTAAACAGATTTCAGGAAAATTGATAATGAGAACACGCCGTAAAATTTTAACTTCTTCCATAACCGCAGGTCTGATGGCATTTTCTTTAAGTGGACCTGTTTTAGCTGAGCGCAACCCGTGCAGTCCCTGTACGCCAAAGAAAAAAATGCATCAGGAGATGAAGAATCCCTGTGCAGCGATGAACCCTTGTGCCGCCAAAAATCCTTGCGCAGCAAAAAAATATTAATTAGCCATCACAAATCCGGTCATATCCAGTTGACCGGATGAGCAATCCAAAACAAAAACCTTTTTACGGTAAAAGTAATATGATGAAAATGCAAATTCATTCATTAAGAACAGCGATTGCGACTGCTGTATTATTCGGTGCGGCAGCCGGAGCATCGTTAACAATAGCGGGGTGTGGCATGTCGACGTGCAGGCCATGCGCGCCGCGTTCCGGAAAACGCAATCCATGCAGTCCTAATCCTTGTGCAGCCAGAAATCCCTGCGCAGCAATGAATCCTTGTGCAGCGGGTAATCCCTGTGCCGCAGGCGACAGAGTCGATCCTAAAGCAGTGACGCGGCCCGCAGGTACAAAGCCTTATCAGGGAGACTCGATGGTTCTCCTAAACGAAGGCAGGAAACTCTGGCATGACGTATCGATAAGCAAGAACAGTTCGATGTCATGTGCAACCTGCCATCAGGACGGTAACGCAATGTTTAATCGCGATTTTGCCAAACCTTACCCGCATTACGTACAAATGGCGAAAGATGTTGCCGGCATGGATTCCATCACACTGGAAGGCATGGTGCAGCTGTGCATGATCAGACCTATACAAAGCAAACCATTCGCCTGGGATTCGCGCCAGCTCGCGGCATTGACGGCATATACTTCGGTTTTACAGAAAAAATTCAATCCTTGCGCAGCAATGAATCCATGCGCTGCTAAAAATCCCTGTGCGCCGAGAAATCCATGCAGTATGCGCAATCCATGCGCGACAAGCCGATAAAACGTTTTCAACAGTCAGAGCGCAGGCTTGCGATGAGGTGTTCCATAGTCGCCTCATCGCTTTTTTTATGAAGTATAAATGAAAAAAATCGAGAACAATCTTTTAACCCAATTGCCGCGCCCACAGCTGGAACGGATGGCTGAAGCCGGCGTACAAATCATCGAATGCTACCGGGTATTGCAGAAGGCTGGGCTGAATATTGTCGGCGAAATCCTGAAGGGGCAGGGCGAATTTTTCGAACTGGAACACTATCCGCAAGATGACGTGTTCGATAGTGAAACGAACAGCCAGTATTATTATCATGCGCATCGTTCCGGCGAAAAAGAACACGGTCATTTTCATACATTTCTGCGTCAACCTGGCATGCCGCCCGGCGTCAAACCAATTGTTTACAGCGGTACAGAGCCTTGGCCCGAGGGTGATGCCGCACTGTCTCATCTGATTGGTATTTCAATGGATGCCTATGGGTTTCCAATAGGTTTGTTCGCAACCAACCGCTGGGTCACTGCGGAAGCTTGGTACAGTGCCGAGGAGGTTATCACCATGCTTGATTATTTCAGAATGGATCACGCGCATCCTTCCTGGCCGGTCAATATATGGATTTCGGCCATGTTTGTTTTATTCAGACCACAAATGGAAATATTGCTGCGACAGCGTGATCAGGTGATTGCCGGCTGGGAATGCAGATATCCGGGAGTCGATGCTTATGAAGACAGAGAACTCGAACTCACGGGTTATCTGTCAATCAATGTAGAGCAACAAGTCAGAAATGTTGTAGCGGCGATGGAGGCATATAGCGAGGAACAGGCGCTTGAAGTCAAACACAACGTTCAATCAATTGCCATTTGAGAAATGGCGCAAAAATAACTTAACCGCAAACTTCGGGAGATATTGTAATGATGAAATCTTTTTTTTATGTCGTGACAGTCGTCGCCTTTATCATTTTGTCATCAACCACTCAATCAGCCGTAATTCAGGAGCGCTTCAACGAAGCACGCTATACCGAACTACGTGAATCCGGTGCGGTTTTTCTTGTGGATGTACATGCGACCTGGTGTCCTGTGTGCGCCAAACAACAGCAAGTTCTGGCTGACTACGGCAAGAATAATCCGGCGCAGAATTTGATTGTTCTGGTGGTGGATTTTGATAACGACAAGGCATGGGTTCGTCATTTCAGGGCGCCCAGGCAATCGACGCTGATATTGTACGCCGGGGAAGAGCAACTCTGGTTCAGCGTGGCGGAAACAAGTTATGATGTTATCGCCGGTGAATTGAATAAAGCTTTGAAGAAAAACGATAAAGGATAAATCTATGGGACTTGAACTGGCTTCGGTGCCGCTGGCTTTAATGGCGGGTATCGTCGGTGTGCTTTCTCCATGTGTCTGGCCATTGGTTCCCGTGATCATGGCATCAGCGGCGAACAGTGGGCGTTCCGGGCCGATATTTCTGGCGCTTGGTCTGTCTGCTGCTTTTGCAGTAGCGGGTACTTTCCTTACATTACTGTTACTTAATCTTGGATTAAGTCCGGATGCCTACCGCTACGTTGCTGCTGTTTTACTGATGCTGGTTTCATTATTGTTGATATTCAAATCCCTGGGAGAATGGGCAGCTAAGCAATTATCCATTTTTACCAGCCATTTCAATACCGCTGGCAGTGGCACTGCGAGTTCTTCTGCCGGTCAGTTTGGCATCGGCATGTTGCTGGGCCTGGTATGGCTGCCGTGTATCGGTCCGACCTTGGGGGCAGCCGTTGCACTCGCTTCTGTTGGGCAGGATATGGGCATGGCATTCGTCATTATGTTTGCTTTCGGTATAGGCACGGCCGCTGCCTTGCTCAGTGCGGCCTTGCTTTCCGCCGGTTTGCTCAAGAAAATCCGGCCCGGCGTATTGAAACAATCCAGTCACGCCAAACGTTTTCTGGGCATTATGCTGTTGGTCCTTGGCGTAATGGTCTTTGCCGGCTTTGATAAAGCACTGGAAACAGCGGCGCTGAATATGTTGCCTGACTGGGTATTACTTATCTGAGTAAAAATTGATCTAAATGGCTGATTTGAGTTATTGGTTAACAGCTGTTTTTTTTAGGAAGACATTGAAATGAAGCTCGACATATCAGTTCAATCTTTTTTCGTTCTGTTTGGCATCTCATTCTGGTCCCAGGCTGCGGAAATCAGTACCAGTTTTGAGTTTACCAATACCAGCGGTTCTTTCACGTTAACGGATGAAGCTTCATCTGCCACGTTCAGTGGTGGCGCGGCAAAATCAGTGGGTATATTGTCGCTTTATCATTCGGGAGCGAATGCCTGGATGATCGCCCCGGGTGCGACAGGAGATATTGATTTTAATCCTCCCGCACAGCAGATAAGGTTTTTCTTTCGCACACAGAGTGGAAATGCCGTCAGCACCCTTGAACTTCTGGATAGCGACGGCCAGTTGCTCGGCAGCTTTTCTGGCTCGTCATCCGGCTGGAGCGAGATCAATGTTGATATGGCAAATTTAGGAAAACCGGTGTCGAAGGTTGTTTTACGCAATGAAGCAAATGAAGGTTATGCTGTGCTGGATGATCTGACGGCAATAGCAGCGGAAATACCTGTTAATCAGCGCCTGGATGATCCGATTCCAGCACAGATTCGCAAAGGATCTGTCCGGCTCAGATTGAAACAGATCGCAGACGGTTTGACCGCACCCAACTGGGCTGTTTCCGCGCCGGGCGATTTGCAGCACCTGTTTGTGGGTGATCAGGAAGGCAAACTGTGGCGTATCAATTTATCCGATAACACTAAATCCGTTTTTCTGGATCTTTCAAGTCGGCTAGTGCCGCTGGGTGCCTTCGGAAGCGGTACTTTCGATGAGCGCGGCTTTCTCGGTTTTGCCTTTCATCCGCAATATGCCGAGAACGGTCTTTTGTATACGTACACCTCTGAACCGGCAGGGGAGATCAGTGATTTTTCCACGATACCGGATGGTTTCACTGCCAATCATCGTTCCGTCATTCGCGAATGGCGTTTAAGTCTTGACAATTCAACACAGAATCAGGCCGCAGTGTTATCGGAACGCGTTCTGTTGAGCGTTGATCAACCGCAATTCAATCATAATGCCGGTGGGCTTAATTTTGGTCCCGACAGTATGCTCTATATTGCTTTGGGTGACGGCGGCGGGGCTGATGACCGCGACGGCCAGGAATTTGCCGGTAGCCCGATGATTGGTCACGGCGACACTGGCAATGCACAGAATACCGCAAATCCGCTTGGCAGCGTGTTGCGCATCGATCCCGTGGGCAATAACGCCGCGAATGGACGATATGGCATACCGGCTGATAATCCGTTCGCCGGTTCTGAATCGATTTTGAACGAAATCTATGCGTATGGTTTTCGCAATCCGTTCCGGTTTTCATTCGATACAGCAAGCGGCGCACTGGTGCTTGCGGATGTCGGTCAGAACGCTATTGAAGAAGTGAATCTGATTCAGGCCGGCGGTAATTATGGCTGGAACACGAAGGAAGGCAGCTTCCGTTTCGATTCCAATGACAATGATGCCGGATTTGTAACCAGTGAGCTGGTTTCGGGGAATCTCATCGATCCTGTCGTTCAGTATGATCATGATGAGGGTACTGCGATCATTGGCGGTTTTGTTTATCGTGGCGGTGCAATTGCGGCGCTGCAGCAGATTTATGTGTTTGGCGACGCAGCAAAAACCGGCGCAGGGGATGGGCGTTTATTCTATACTCAGGGAAGCGAGATCCTCGAGCTCGATTTGACGGAACGTGATGCGCCCGGATTCTGGGTGCTGGGTTTCGGACAAGATGGTGATGATGAGCTGTATGTACTGGGTAATCAAACCGGAATACCTTTCGGCAGTACAGGCGCTGTTTACAAACTGGTGCCGAATGCCGATTTCAGCGGAGGCATATTAACCCTGCCTGCTGTCAATGTAATCAGTGATGGCGGGAAGGACGATACATACCGTGTGCGTTTACAAGTCAGTGATCTGAGCAGTCAGCCTTTGCGCCTTGAGTTGATTTATGCGGAAAAACTGACTGAAAATTTCCAGGATGATAACGCTGTATTTAACCCGGAAACTGGCGTGCTGAATATTTCATATGTCAATGTAATCAGTGATGATAATGTGCTATCCACTTATTCAGCTGAACTTGAGTTGATTCCGGGATTGCCGTCACTGACTTTCGAGTTGAAACAGGCGGTGCTGGTAAAATAATCTTCATGATAGCTGCACGGGGAATCGCTTGATGGCAATGATGTGAGCGATTTCCTGAAACTGAGCGGTTTTAATGACTGGCGCGATAAATATCGGTTTGCGGATGAAACGCATACCATGCGAACCAGAATAAAACCACACCCGGCAGTGGTTCTCCCTTCTCATCAAACGCTTCCGCGGACTGATGTGTGTGGTTATATTTTATCTGTATCCGGTGATTGCCTAACTGGTCGTCAACCACACCGGAGCCTTGTGCCAGTTCCACGAACGGATAGGCTTTGGCTTTTCCATCCACTATCAGGCCCAGCACCTGTTCCTTGGGATGATAGCCTTCAGCACGGAAACGCACGGGAAACATGATGCTGCTATCCCGTTCATACCCATCATAGGGATTGATGTGGTAATTGCGATTAAACCCGGTCTCCTGGCTTAATACCAGCGTATTCGGATGGCGCTCGCGCCAGTCGCCCCAAGTGGTGTGCGTTACCGGCACGGCGGACAGTTCGACGCCTTTCATCGGCCCGGTCACTGCCTGCGACAGGATTTGTGACCATAATGACTGTGTCTGCCGGTCATACATCAGTACATCGTTGTTATAAAGCAGTCCTGATACGCCGAATTGCAGCTGTCTACCGTTTATTTCAGCTTTATTCGCAGTGCCGGAGCCGCAAAGTGGACAGTAAGTAATGATAATGCTTTCGTCACCAAATCGGTCGTTGACAATCTCATGCCAGTTCAGAATGCGTAAGGGATAGGCTTTGCTGATGCCATTTCGCGTCAATGCCAATACCCGGTCGCTGTCGCGCAGGAAATGAGCCTGGGCAGCGTTGACAAAAACAGGGTTGTCGAGTGAGGGTATGCCATCCTTTGGCGGGCCGCCGGAGAAAATTTCATTCTCGGGTATCAATGCGCCATCCAGAACAAAACCGTTCATGGTGGCGGCATGGGACTGAGTAATGCCGGTGAATAGAAAGAAAACGATCACATAAACATTGCAAATATTTTTCATAAAAAATCCTTATGGGAGAAGACGATGTCGAGTTATGTTGTATTGACAATGAATAGAGGCATTCAGTTAATCGTATGAACCATTTTTGTAACCGAAACCATTTCGTTAATTATTTGAAGTAATGCCTGGCGTGCAGGACGTTTGTCTTTTTCCAGCAACATAATCAACTTTACAAAACCATCCAGCTCATCAATATTGCATGCAGGCTCCAATTTTATGAAGGAATGATTTGCATTGCGGCAAGCTTCACTCAGGGATATATTTAATCGGCTTGTACCCCATGGCAGAGTTGATAGATCAGGCCAGGCGTTATTGCTTGCCATGAGTGCAACGCCTGCATTTTTGATTGGTTTTAGAGCCGTATCAAAATACTGAAGTACATCAATAACATTCAGATAGTCTTTCGTCGAAAGCTCCGGAGCATCGCTGCCGATAAATACCACTTGTGATGTTCCCTTGTCGCGCAATTTCTGATCAAGCATGTTTAATTGCTTTCCTACATTGTTACCGGGTATTTGCGGCAGAATCGTGACTGGCGATCTTATGGGCAGCGATAAAGCAACGGCCCAATCATAATCATATTGACTGGCTGGTGCGATGACTACAGGCCCTGGCCACTGAGATGCATCTTCCAAGGCGCAAGCAAGCAATGCTTCAGCAATTTGTTGTGTTATTTCTATATCCTGGGTGACTTGACTTAAACCTGATACAGTTGCTGATTGTGTGCATACCAGAACTAACGTGGGATAGGTTGGATAGCGAATCATGGATGAATACCTGTAGTTAATGATTAGTTTAATATTGGCTGCTGATTTGTCTGTCCCGCCAGCGCCATCATGAAAACGCGTTTTTAATTGATGATTGGTCGATTTTGGGCATAGATTCTTACATGTTTAAAACACCAATTCAGAAACTAAAATGAAATCTGCACGCGCGCCAAGAAGGCAATAATGTTGACAGTATCAAAATTTTTCCGGCGACTCGTGGGCGTTCTGATGCTTAAAACGTTGAATTTTTAAACACCCTCAAGATCGGAATAACAATAATTTTGAGAAAAGAGATAAAGGAATTGTGGTCTGCGATGCGCACAGTATCGTTTTCACGAAAGCAAGCGCCGGAAAAGCATTTTAAGTTGTCGAGACCAGGCAGATCCGGTGTGCGGTGTGGAGGCAAGAATATATTTACTGCTTTCCTGCACAAGATCATCAAGCAGATCGTTATTGATCTCCGGCATCAGGTTTTCTGCGTTTCCCTTCCGTCCGGTCATTTTGACAGAGATTCTTGAATCTTCCTTTTGCAGTAAAGCTTCGCCGCCACAAGCTCGGCAGTAAACCCGGTCGCCATGCTGATGTTTTTTATTGATAATTACCTGCGAGTCCGGCCAGAGGATGGTCGGACTCGCAGGCGGCTTCCAACCTCGAGATGGGTTTTGATGATGGCGTATTCTTCTGCTGTCAATACGTCCTTTTTATTCAGTATGGCGTCTGGCACACTGATTTTGCCGAGATCGTGCAGATAACCAGCCAGTGAGATACGCGCGACAACATTTCGAGGCAATCCGCCATATTCCACCAGGATGCGGCAGTATTGCGAGACCCGCCACAAATGACTGCCTGTATAGGCATCGCGCGCGCCATGACAAAGAGACTTTTTATGAGCGGTTTTGCAGGATTCTCGTATGCGGTCATGTGCGTATAGCAACCTATTCTTTATTTGCTTGAAGTCCGCGACTATCGGGCGCTAAACCAGGTATCGCCATACCATGCCGTTGCCGCAGCACTTGTATTGCCGATGTCGGTCATAATCGCAACAGCGTCAACCTGGCCGAATATTCGCCGGTAATCGGCGCGCACATCACGGCTTTGCTTCATCCAGCGGCCGACATGCTCGGTACCGGACTGTACGGCAATCATGACTGCATTGCGGGTGAAGGCATTGCGCCAGAAAATCATACCGTCGGAATAAAACTTACTTTGCCAGTCCCCCAGATCACCTTGTGAGAAACGGGCAATATCAATGCGATTGTCCACGGCCCATGTTGCCAAAGGGAACAGACATGCGACAATCCAGCATAATTGTTTTTTCATGAACATGGTGACTGCTTCGTGTTGAATGGAAGTTTGGCTGAAGGTCAAAAATCGATTTCAACACCGAGCACATCGGCGCATCGATTAAACGCGATAAAAAGTTCCATAACGCCCAACGCTTCAAGCATTTCGGATTTTTCAATATCAAGATCAAACAACGCCTGAAGATCGGCATTGCCGATAGCATGCCAGTGCGTATTGGCCTGGCGGGCAAACTTTACCAACGCCTTTTCCTGATGGGTGAAATCATCGGGCAATGTACCGTGATGCATGGCGGCTATTTCCGGGTCGCTGACTTTTAAGCTGCGTAGCGCAGCGCTATGTGCAGCGATGCAATATTTGCAACGATTATCATAAGAAATCAGCATCGCAATGGTTTCCTTAACTTTCCGGCGCAACTTTCCCTGAAGCATTACAGCCTTGAATTTCCCCCAGTTTGCGGCAAGTAAGCGCGGATGCTCGGCGTATGCTTTAAAAACGTTGGGTGCGTGGCCGCCAAAAGCTTTTTCTATTTCCAGCAGCACAGTAGCTGATGGACTGCCCGTAGCGTGATTAACTTCCTGTAACATGCGATGCTCCTCATTAAAATGTTTTATATCTATCGAAAATGGTGGATTGGTTCATGCCATTTCCGCATTATCAGTCGTTGCGCTGCTTGTTAACCAACGCAGTGGTGATTCGCCGCTTTGCTTCATCCGTCAATTGAAAATCAGACATGTTTTCGCTGCGACGTGAAGCTTTTCGCAGGAAAATCAGCTGTCGCGAGAAATTGGAACAGTTTCGGCATAAAAACAGATGCATTTTCAGAGAAAATTTTTTCCAGAAAGGCAATTGTTCATCCATGAATCGTGATGCCAATTGGCTGGCTTGTTTACAATTCAACATTTATTTTTTCCGCTATCTATCCAGTGCGCTTTCAAACAGTGAATCAGCGCCAATCGGGCGCGATGTAATAAAACCCATGCATTGGTCGATGTAATCGAGAAATGCTTACATAACTCTTCGTTATTCATATCATGAACTTCCCGGGCAAGAAATATTTCCGCCTGTTTGGGTCTCAATCCGGATAAGCATTGCTGAAATATTGTCCAGAATTGTTTTTGTTGAAGCGCTGATTCGGGAGTGGGGAATGATTCCGATTTTTCAATCCAGCTGCCGTTGTTCTGGAAGAAATAATCCAGATTGTCTTCGTCATCCTGATCTACAAGATCGCCAATGGTTGTCATGCGTCCCTGCCGCCGGAAATGGTCGATAATCTTATGCTTGAGTATGCCGGTCAGCCATGTCCGGATGGTGGATTGACCGGAAAAAGTATTTTTTGCTGCAATAGCCGCAAGCAGTGTCTCCTGAACCATATCCTCGGCAATATGCCTGTCTTTTACTTTCAGGAATGCATAGCTATAAAGATAATCGCCATAGTTATCCAACCATGTTTGCGCATTTAAATCTTCGTCCATTGATGTCTTCTTTCCTATAGTAAATCCAACGGATGGGATGTGCGCAGAACATACTTACCGCCATGCATATCCTGCTTGGGCCCCGTTGTCAGTCATACGCCAAGAATTTAGCCGGCTATGCCATGCAAAATGCGAAGCTCCTGGATCATCTGCCGCTCATCGCCTTTCCAGATACCGTGGTTGCCGATATAGACATCCGCCAGCGCCTGATGCCCTGTTATGCGGCGGATAAAATTGATGATCGTATCAGTCACGCATTCGGGATTATCGGTTGCCGGAAAATGACCGGCACGTGGGATATAACTGATCTGCACGTCTTTTGTGCCAAGCACATGCGCGAAGCGCTGTGTCTGTGCGGCAGGCATCATATTGTCGTATTCGCCCCACATGATCAGTGTTGGCACGGTGATATTTTGGTATTGCACGCCATTGGGGTTACGTTTGGCATGGTAGGGCAGCAACAGTGCGGGGCTGAGAATGGCTGCCCGGTCTGAGAGTACGCGCAGATTGTGCAGTTTAAGCCGCAGCGTAGTTGACCGGGCCACATCGGTAATGCCGTCATTCTGACCATTACGTTCATAATCGACATCGACATAGGGAAAGGTCAAATAGCGCAGATTATATTGATTGTATTTCGCCGGATCGTAGACCATTGATTTGAGGATCTGAACCAGCGTCTGATCAAATGCCGCAAACAGCATGGCAAATTGCGCATCGCCCTCGGGCGTGTTGGGAATTTCAGAAGCTCTACCAATCGCCTGTATTTCGTTGACCGGATAACCGTCGAAAGCAATCGGATCAACCTGTATCAACGCTTCCAGACGATCGTTATGCCGGGCGGCGTAATGTGATGCGATGCCGCTGCCCCAGTCGTCAGCGACAAAAATAAATCGCCGATCAGGGTATTCGTGTTGCATCAGTTTTTCGATGTAATCGACATCATGAATCCAATGCCATTGATCATTCGGTGCCGGATCGTCTTTACGGCCGTAAAGGCGTGGCTTGGCGCTTTCACCCATGCCAAGCATATCGATGGATATCGTTTCGCAGAACCGCGAAACCTGTCCCTGCACTTCTTCCCATTGCGCGCGATTGGTGGGTACGCCATGCAAAAACAACACCAGAGGACCTTTATCACCCATTTTTGTCCAGGCGATTTCAAACTCATCTGTCCACTGCGTTTCAGCGCTGTGCGGTCCGCTGATTTGTAGTAAACCTTCTGCCGGTGCTTGATATTGAAAAGCGCCATATTCAGGGTTGCCTTGCGGACGGTAAATAGATAAATCGGCTATATTACCGACAGCCCGGACGGGTGGATGACTCAGCGCGCTGTAGAAACTGTAATCAATGGGATTAGTGGAGCCTGAATTCATCGTATTGTCCTTTAAGGTGGATCGGAATGCTGTCTGTCATATTCACTGTAAATTGACGAAGATCATAAAATCATTCATCAGTAATATTATCATTAATGATCAATGCTAATCATTAATCATCATTTTTATAATCTGAACCATGCTATAATAAAAGTCAAGCGTTTTCAGACGGCAGGCCATAATCAACGTACTAATGTCCGCACAACAGGTCGATTTGCATCAAGGAGAACATGAATGAGCGCTATTGATAAGACTGTTGAATCATTGCTGAATATCAAGCAGGCAGCGGAAATCCTGAATGCCAGTGAAATTTCATTAAGACGCTGGACTGATTCCGGCAAGCTGCCATGCCTGAGAATCGGCGCCAGACGGGAAAGAAGATTTCGCCTGAGTGATCTTCAGGACTATCTTGAGCAGAACCAGACGCTGGCGCAGGGTGCGGCAATCAAACAGACCGGCAAGCGAATTGCAAAGATTGAGCTTGAAGGTATCTCGATCGATTATGGCAGCCATTTGTGTACTTTCTATGATACCGATCCGGGACGGCTGAAGCTGTCTTTACCTTTTCTCCGAGATGGATTGTTGGCGGGAGAACGCTGTTTTCTGGTAGCGACCGCAGAAATTCAGGCTAGCATTCTGAATGAATTACGTGATGTCAGGCCGGCTATCGATCAGGATATTCATGAAGGCCGACTGATCACATCGGATGGCATGGCAAGCGGCGCGGAACTCTATGCTTTTTTTGAAAATGCTTTTCTGAATGCAGGAAAACAGGGAATAAAAGGGCTGCGAGTATTGGGCGATATGGCCTGGGCTTTGAAAAAAGGATTAAGCATTGAAACACTCTATGATTTTGAAGCGAACTATAATCAGGGACTGGGACGCCGTTTTCCGGTCGTCAGTTTATGTCAGTATGATGCACGATTGTTTTCAGGCATCGCGCTTTTGAATGCGCTCAAATGTCATGAAGATACATTTCAGTATCCGCTGAATCATTTTCTGGGTGTCTGAGCGGTAAGGTCTGCCGCGCTGATTAACGCCTTTAGGATAACCGCAAATGTCTGGTAGTGGAAAAATTTTGCAATTCTTTTTCATTGTCCGCGTCTAAGCGGGTGCAGTAGTGGTAATTTGGTTTTTGCTACGACTGCCAGTCAGTCAGGGTTTTTCGCGTCTCCCTGGCTGACTGTTAATCAACCTGAAGGGCACGAGAAACCATTTTGTTACAGAAATGGTTTGTATTACACGAATACCTCCCATTGTGTATTTGGAAATCTGGCCGATCATTTGGTTTTTTTCTTCATTTTCCGGTACAGCCAGCGCCATAAGTAACTGTCGGGCACAATCTCGCCGTTGATGATGTAGGTCAATGTCCTGGGATTGTTCAACAGCTCGGCCAGTGCGCTTTTGGCAGATGGCCGTCCGCAAAAGAGAATATGATCCTGGTGTCTGATTTGCAGTGTGGCGTCCGGCAGCAGGAGCGGAGTGTTATCACGCAGCAGCATTAACGGTACCAGGTCAAGTTTACAATCACGATTGTCGGGGTCCTGTCCCAGGTGATCCAGCGATATGGACCAGCCGCGCGAAATGAGGCCGGTTACAGCCGGTGCGGAATAGCGGTCAATAATAATGGACCAGGTTTCGGGGACCTGTTCTCCGACAACGCTGACCAGGTGCGCTATCAACTGATTTGCCCACGCATTGGTTTGATTGCGCGCCAAATGCAGAAATTGCGCTAGCAGGGGAGAGATCATATGCGCCAGACAAGCATGCGCGATAATATCACTGGGTTGCATGGAAATGTCAGCACTGAACTGTTCAAACAGCAGATCGTTGTAGCGTTTGTTCTTGCGAATGACAACAAACAAATCCGGATTCATTTCGCGCGCGGTCATCACGATGGACAGATTGTTGATGTCGTTATCGGTTCCGGCGACAATACCAACCGCATTTCTGATACCCGCTTCTTCCAGTGTGCCGGCTTCGGCGCCGCTACCTAAAATGCAATCATCGCATCCGGTCATTTTGGGGTCGGCTTCCACAATGACTGTAGTAATATGCGCGCGCTGGAGATTTTTAACGACGGATTTGCCAAAGCGTCCGTAACCGCAGACGACCCACTTTCCGGTAGGCGGACAAACCGGTGATTGCAGGAGGCGTCCGGGAACGCCGGTCAACCACTCGTGCAGCAGATAGATACCCAGTGCGTGCACTTCCATTGCGAGCTGATCGCCGAACAATGTGTACGGATTGATGATGTGATCAGTACCGAAAGAAGCCATGTTCGCAGTCGTATCCATATTTTCTGCACGGCCCAATACCATCAGTGAAGGGCTGATCAACTTAACCGAAATGGCTATCGCGAGGTTTGCATGATCGTCATTGGTGAGCGCCGCAACGCCGGCGCAAAAGGGATGTTGGATTCCCGCCTTGATCAGCGTGTCAGGCAAACGCGCATCCGCGTATAACGCCGGTATATCGTACTGAAAATCTTCCAGCTCGAGTTCACTGACTCTGGACTGCTGGATCTCGATAACGACAGCGCGTATATTCTTGCGATCCAGCGCATTAACGAGCAGGCTACCGGTTTCTCCGTAACCGCAGATAATATAGAAGGGTTCGCTGATTCGCTGGATTGATTTGGCGAATCGCGAGGTTCGCATGGCAATTTTCAGGTTTACGTCCTGAACCAGCGTGATAATCGTGCCTATGGCATAGAACCAGACAATGACAGTCAGATAAATAGAGAATGTCATCCATAAGCGCTGCGCAGTGGAGAACTCGTGCGGTACTTCGCCGAAGCCGATGGTCGTGGCGGTGTAGCTGATAATATAAAAGGCCTGAAACAGCGACAAATATGACACTTTGCCGTCAATCTCGATACCCGGCATTAATGCCAACCCGCCGACCGCGATACCGAAACTGATAATAACTGCGATCAACGGCGCGCGCATGCGCCGCAGAATCAGAAACACAATATTATTCACTGTCGAATCCCGGCTTTGATGATTGCCCGACCGATGACGCCGGGCAAGCTACCGGCGCAGATTGATCGTTTCGGCAATCAGCAGAATAACCGATACGATATTGGCCAGCAACGCGCCACCGGACAATGAAACCACGTGATTCATCATGATGGTTTCATCAGGGGTCCCGCTGATCAGCGCGTATAGAATCGCGGCGGCGATAAGATGCAGATCCGCAACCAGACTGGTGGCCAGATGAACAGCGCCAATCTGGGTGCGGTCTCCGAATTTCAGCACCGTGGCGATCAAACTGACGACAATGGCGGCATACAATTCGTAGGGATGATGATGCGCGGGATTGTCCATGTCACCGATAAAAAAACCATAATTCAATGACAGGGCGAGCACAATAAAAAAACCAAAAACTACTTTTTCAAGATTCATGACAGGTTCTGATCCATAGTGAATGATCGTGAGCTGGCATTATTTTAACTGAAAGCGTGCTTTGCAGTGCTGATACCTGCGTGACACATCTGGCGCATTGTTCAATGCGCCTTTTTGATACGTTCATTTGATTTACTTCGGTGCTGCCATGCCCGTTCCCGGACAAAACGATTGGATTGGTAATCCTGCATTGCCTGATCAATTTCTTCTCGGGTGTTCATAACAAACGGGCCATGCTGAACAACAGATTCGTGGATCGGCTTGCCGCTGATCAGTATGAATCGCGCGCCTTGCCTGCCGGCTGTAAAAACGGGAGCAGTGCCCGCGCCACCCAGGGTAACAAGCGTATGCGTTGCTACGGTTTTTCCGTTAATTTGACCGTCTCCCTCGAATACATACAGGAAGCTGGTGTTCTCTTCAGGCAAGGCGTGGCGGAATAATTTGTCCGCTTCCATCAGCACATCCAGAAAAATGACTTGAGTAATATCGTCCACAATCGGTGACACTACTTTTTCCAGATTGCCAGCGATGACTTTAACGCGATAGCCGGGTTTTTCCAGTGCCGGGAATGCTTCCGCCGGATATTCCTGATATTCGGGGGCGTCCATTTTGTTTGCTGCGGGCAGATTGATCCACAGCTGAAAACCGCGCAGCAGGCCATCTTTTTGTTTGGGCATTTCCGAATGAATCACGCCACTGGCGGCTTTCATCCATTGCGCGCTGCCAGGGCCTAGGTTGCCGGTGTTTCCCATGCTGTCAGTGTGTTCCATTTCGCCGTCAATGATATAAGTGAGCGTATTGAAGCCGCGATGGGGATGGGCGGGGAAACCCGCAATATAGTCGTCAGGATTCTCGCTGCCAATGTGATCCAGCAGCAGAAACGGGTCATAATTGCGTAAAGCCGGTGTGCCGATAGTGCGGTGCACAATAACACCGGCGCCTTCAGAGATGGTCATTGCGGGAATGAGTCGCAAGGCATTTTCTGCATTCATTATTTTTCTCCTTTATTCGATGTGTGTTGTTTACACGACGCGGCATCACTGGATGCCGTGTCGATACGCTATAGTTTGTTGGTTGTCATGGTGTTACGAGTAAGCCGATTGTCAACGCTGCAAGCACCTGCGCCATATACCGCGAGCAGCATCAAGCCACCGGCAATCGCGATATTTTTCATGAACAGAATTGTCTGCATCGGGTCATCAAAATTGTTGTGAAAGATCGCAGCGGCGGCAATCGAAAATAAAGCCAGCAGGATTGCTGAATACCGCGCTTTCCAACCGATGATAATGGCTAGACCGCCTGCGATTTCAAGCAGCATGACAAGCGGCAACAGAGCACCTGGCACGCCCATTGCTTCCATGTATCCTTGCGTGCCCGCGTAAGCACTGATTTTGTTCAATCCGGCAATCAGAAATATATGGCCGAGAAACAGACGTGCGGTGAATTGCGTGATTTTTTCCATGTTAATCTCCTGGGTTTGTGGTGTATATGCATCATTCCAACGCATCTGGGAGGCTGTCCGAGAATAGACTGATCTACTGCGGACGATTCTGGCTGGCTGGATTTTCCGATCCTTTTCGTTGAATAGAACAACTATTCGCCTCAAATGATCGAAAAATCCCGCTCAACCAGCCTCACCCTCGCTACGACCGCTATTCTCGGACAGCCTCCTAGTGCGCTGCGATGGAATGCATTATGATTGTTGATGCAAAGTAAATAAACAGCAGTAGAATGAATATATTGTTCTCAATATGGCAACATGGCAAACACAAATGAATCGATTCGAAAATATGGATACTTTTATCCGAGTGGTGGAGACAGGCAGTATCAGCGCTGCCGCAGATGCGCTGGGGATCGCCAAATCGGCTGTCAGCCGCCGGCTCAAAGAACTGGAAGCGCATCTCGACGCCGAGCTTTTTCACCGAACCACCCGGCGCATGAACCTGACTGAAACCGGACGCGCCTTTTACCATCAATCGGTTCGCATACTGGCCGATGTGCTTGAAGCGGAGCTTGCCGCTTCCCAGGCGCATGGCACATTGAAGGGAAGCCTCAAAGTGGCTGTGCCTTCAAGTTTCGGTGTAATGCATTTAGGGCCGGCAATTAACGACTTTTTACAGCAACATCCACAAATCGAATTTGATCTGGATTTTAATGACCGGCAAGTGGATTTGATGCTGGAAGGCTTCGATCTTGCCATTCGCATTGCGAATCTTCCCGACTCCAGTTTGATTGCCCGCCGTATCGCACCGATTCAACATGTATTCTGCGCAAGTCCGGGTTATCTTGAGAAACATGGCGCGCCGCAATCTCCGGAAGACCTGCTTGATCATCGGTGTCTGGTGTATAACCTGCTGCAGGATTATGCGCATTGGACGTTGATCGACAGGAATAATCAAGAGCGGAAGATAAAAATCCATCCGCGCATCAAAGCCAGTGCGGGTGAATTTCTTCGTGACGCTGCGGTGCACAGCCAGGGGATTGTGTATTTGCCGACTTTTATTGTCTATCGGGAAATAGAAACTGGCGCGTTGGTTCCAGTGTTGCGCGACATGCGCGCCAAGCGGATTGATGCTTACGCAATCTATCCGCATACACGCCATCTTTCGCTGCGTGTTCGCGCTTTTGTGGATTTTTTAGTACAACGATTTGCGGGAATTCCGTATTGGGACACCTGTCTTGAGAATCAGCCGCAGAATCACGATGTCCATTCAGCGTCACAGGATCGGTAACTAATCCCACATCAGATCGCAATCTGCCCGCACGGCAGCGTCAAGCAGATTGATCAAGGGCAATGCTCTGTGCATGATGCTGACCGCCGGTTTTTCCTCATCGTCATTTTCATCGGTGAGCGGCGTGGCTTTTTCCGTGGATAGCGCTGTTTTTAATCGATTCAACGCCGAAGACAAATCTTTCGCCAGAATGGCACCAGGCACGGTTTCGCTGTGTCCCATTAATTTGATCATGTGCAGCGCAGTATCGCCAAACATGGTGATATTGCCCACGTCGGTCCTGAATGTCACCAGCATGTGTT
>JADZAR010000019.1 GCA_020852475.1 Nitrosomonas sp. | reverse complement strand
TCAGCTTTTCTTCGAGCACATTAATGGTATTCTCGATCTGCTGCTGTTCTTCTTTGGGCAGCGCATCAAACTCCTTCGGTTTGATTACTTCGTTGTTTTTTACCGGCGCAAACGCAAATCCATGCGGCGTGCGCAGCAATCGCATGTTGCTTGCATTCGCTTCATCGTTGAGCGTGCTGAAAGCGGATTCTATTGTCTTTTTGAGATCATCATCAATTTCCTGCAAGCGCAAATGATATTCATCCGTTTCAAACGCGCTGGGTATGGCACTGCACAGATCTTCCACCAGTTGATGCATGTCATTACGAAAAATTGTGGCATGCTCGTGTGTCAAACTGATCGCGATCGGTTCGGAGGGCTTATCAAAATTATTGACATAGACCCAATCCGGTGGCATTTCGCGCATGCGTGACTGTTTTTCCAAATACTCCCGCACTACGGTATGCTTGCCCACTCCGGGCGGCCCGAGCACGAACAGATTGTAACCGTCATGCTGAATATTCACCCCCAGATGCAGCGCTTGTATCGCACGATCCTGGCCAATCACCGCCTTGAGATCATCGAGTGCTTCTGTCGTATCAAAATTGAATTGTTCCAGATTACAGGCGGTATAAAGCTGGTGCGGCGCTAATGGCTTGATCATTCGCAATTTCCGGTATTACGCATAAACGTATAACACGCAAAATTAAGGTAATTTGTCAATCTTCCGCTTCGATAGCGTGTTTATTCGCAATAATAGGCTTCCCCGGAAAAAATAATCTGTTTGTTGACACCTGGCACTTCAATGCGCGTGGTGTTGCTGCGCAGCACATGAATCGTATTTGCCCCCATGCTGGCGGCTTCATTCTGCAGATTCGTTCTGGCAATAATCAGGCGTTGCGGATAAGGCTTGTCATTATCGCTTTCCTGCGAAGCGCCCGTTACGCTGCCAAGCTTTGTACATCCGGTAAAATCCTGCTCTTCACCGATTAACAGCAGAATTGGTTTGTTTGGCCGGGTATCGGTCGCTTCAGCCAGTACCGGATGGCTGATCATGAATACAGCCAATATGACGATCCTGAATAATAATTGATTTGTGGTTATTGCAAACATAAGGTTCTCCTCTATGCGATATCGTTAAAGCTCGCCTCCATATCAGAAGACTATTGAATAAATACCGTGATTTTAGCACCGGATCAATACAATTACCTGAAATGCGTCCGTGTGTTTGATACACATTGCGCAAACTCTGATCGGAATCCTTGCCATTTTTATCAACAATGCTTTAAAAGCAACGCGTTTATAAAGAGAGAAATGTTCTGAGTTTTATTCGAAGCCTTATTTTGCGATATCCGGTCAGTGTAAAAAATTAAGCCCTATTAAAATAGTGGCAAAAAAGATCGTATAAAGCGAAAACTTTCTGGCATCCTTCGCATGATCCGCCTTGGATGGAAATTCCATCGGTTTATCGTCATCGCCATATTTTTTTCTGATATACGCATACACTTGATCATGGTATGCATGCATGTAGCGATGATAAACCATGTATAAAAAAGAAATTACCAAACCGATCCATCCGAAAAGTTCTATCATTCCTTACTCCCTATCGAACCAAAAATGTTCTAAATGTTCTGCGTGGTGAAGTACCAGTTTCCAGTTTGCACATATCAGGAGGCATTGCCGGGCTGGGTGGCACTGGCAAGAATGTTTTGAATTCGCCGATCTCTTTGTGCAGTTTTCCAGTATTTATTCTATGAATACTTTACCCAATGGCGGTGTCAGCCAACGACCTTTTCAGTGCAAAAGCTAACATTTTCCGCTGAAAAATGCAGCATCAGTCTCACTGAGAGTTTCCTGATCCGGTTCACCATAAAATCAATTGTGAAATAAAACTTTAAAAATTAATATAAATTTTATTGACTGATCAGTAAGTCATTTTCTATAATTAACTTACTGGTTAGTTAATCTATATTTTGTATGAATCAACCGAAAAAGAAATTGACGGCAAAATCACAGAAAACGAGGCAGAAGATCATTGATGCCGCATTTGAATTGTTTTATTCACAAGGTTATCAATCGACCACTATGGATCAGGTTATTGAAGCCTCCGGTGTTTCCAAGCCAACTGTTTATATTTATTTTTCGTCCAAGGAAGTACTGTGCGTGGAATATCTGAAAGAAAGGCATCATCGTGAGGCAACATCATTGACTGACGCTATCAGTCAGGTTGACACGCCCTACCAGCGTTACATGTCAGTGGTTTACTGGCTGCGTGAACGACTGATTGCTTCAAATTATCGGGGATGTGGTTTTTTCAACATGATTGCTGAAATACCTGACCCGGAAAATCCGATCATCGTTGAAGCCAAACGTTTTGTTGATAATTTCCGTAGTAAAATCAGTGCATTGGTGATTGATTTGCAGCAATCTGACGCAAAATACCAGATACTTGATCCGCAGCATATCGCGGATGCTTATTATCTGATCCTGTGCGGTGCCATTATGGCTAGTCAGGAATACCGTGATACATGGCCATCTGATCGTGCTGTTCAGGAAATCGAACGCTTGATTCAATAATTTTTTTGTTTAAAAAATAACTAACCGGTTAGTTTTATTATTGGTGCACTTATTCTAAAAAAGGAGATTGAACATGAAAACCGAAACCGTCAACATACATGACACCATAGTCAACGGCGTCAACGTTACCCGCATGGGTGAAACGATTACAACAGTCAAGAACGATCCTAAAATAGCAAAATTTCAGTTCCGCGCGCAAAACAAATGGATTGTCGGTGGACATAACCAGACAACCATTCATGGATTCTATGGCGCGGGGACGGAGGATACCAACCGCTCGAAGCCGTTCATACTTGATGCAGATGAACCGCCAGTCTTATTGGGCGAAGACAAAGGGCCCAATCCAGTGGAATATGTGTTGACTGCACTGATTTCATGCATGACGACAACCATGGTATATCATGCAGCCGCACAGGGAATCCGGATTGAGGCTATTGAATCGACGCTGGAAGGTAATCTCGATTTACAGGGATTTCTCGGGTTGCGTGAAGACATCCGTAAAGGTTATGAAAATATCACGATACATTTCAAAGTCAAATCGGACGCCAGTCCAGAGACTCTCGCGGCATTGGCCAAGAATTCCCCGGTATACGATGTAGTCACCAATCCCGTACCGGTTAGCGTCTCAGTGGCTACTGAATGATCTCGAACAACACTGCGCCGGACAGAAGACTCCGGCGCGTGATACGTCGTTTCATGGAATCACCCCATGAAAGCTCCTATTGTTATTTCAGGCATTTTCTCATTCGAATGCATGATCACTTTAAAAATCAGCACGGCCATAAAGCATAAGTATCTTGAATCAGTTCTTAACAGCGCAGTCGCAGCACAGATAGCGCCTAAACATTCTGTCGTAGTCATTCAAATGCGGGCATATCTTCTCAACCTTCCGAAATGTTCCTTGAGTAGCAAGGTTTTTTGCAACAAATTGTCGCATTCTCAAACTTTAGTCTCATTGTAATAATACCGGCCGATTAATAATTTAACGGACATCTCGGAAATCTTAATGAGCGCATGGGATAACGAGGTGCATGACACGCAGGATCTCGTCAATGAGAAAAATAATATAACTCATACCCGGATATTAAACGACAACCAACCGAGTCATGAACTGGTGGATATCAACAGGCTGACAAAGTCTGGCAACCGGGAAGTCACCAGTCTGGAAAGAACTGAAGTATTGTGTAACTTGAGTAAATAGAAAACGGCCCCTGGGAAAACTGACAGGGGCCGTTCGAGAATCAATCAGCTTAATCTTTACCAGCAGGAGCGCCCAGTCTTTCGCCTGATTCAGGATCTTCATACAAGCTTGGTGGCCTGTTATAAGGCTTAGGTTCGCCGCATCCAGCTAACAGGGCTGTACCAGTTAAAACTACCAGGATCGCAGCTAAAAGCGTGTATTTCATGAAAATCTCCTTTGCAATTAGAATGATATGTTGATCAACAAATTTAATGTCACGTTGGAACTTCATCAGCCACAAGTCACACTTCAAAATCTTAGTCCTTAATGTATGACTTGGTCAAGTACGGCGTTGAGGTGAGATGACGCACCCCAGTTATTAAGGTAAGTCTTTAGAGTATTTTTTATTGATAATGCTAGTTTGCAAACAGCGATAGCGAGCTGTCGTGGTTGGGATCTGTGCTTCACTCAGCCTGTATTCGGAATAAACAGCGTGAATTCGGGCATCCATGACTGCCGCAATCCGCACTCAATCGTAACGAAGAATCCGTGCTGCTCTTCTTGCGCTCATCACGTACTCGTGGAAACTCGACGAATACGCTTATCGTCGCGGCTGACACACGCTATTGCAATCATCACCATTGGTTGTTTTCCCGGTTCAGAAAATTCCAAAAAGTGTAGTTTGCGCCGACATCGATTTTGTCCCTGGCTTATAGCCATGAAGAAGAAACACCAGCCAGTAAATCACCGCGATAGCTATTCTTCATTCTTTTTTAATCTTCTTTTAACCATTCCATCACAACCCCATAGGTAGTATGGGCCTGAAGTCTCAATTTATACAATCATCGCTTGGCTATTCAAATGTTTTTCAGAACACACTGTGGCGATGCAGTCTTGTTAAATACTTTCAAAACGGGAGGAAGAAAAACGGATGTTAAAACAATTTTACCGCGATTTTTTATTGAATCATTCAATCAGGCAGTTGCCGTCACTTTAACGCAGGACTGACAACGCTGTTATTTTTTCGAGGATGTGTCATTTCTGTTGTGACTTGCAATCACGGCTTTGTTACATCACCGGGAAAGAGTCCTGTTAAAAGTTTAATTAAAACTTCACGAGGGAAAATATGGATTCAACTTTACCAATGAAACGCATCGAGATCGTTATCGACGCCGGCAAGCTTGAAGAGCTGATCGGCCTGTTAATGGAAGCCGGGGCCAAAGGCTACACCGTCATCAGAAAAGCGGGCGGACTGGGTTCACGCGGCAAGCGCAGCCCGGATGTTGTGCTGTGCGATGAAGGCAACGCCGTTGTTATTCTAGCCTGCAAAGAAGATCAGGCTGCCAGGATTGCGCAAGGACTGCGCCCCAGGCTGAAAAAATTCGGCGGTATGTGTCTGATTTCAAATTGTGAATGGCTGGAAGGTCCGGCTGCTTCATACTAATCACGAAGCCACTGGACTACACTCCGGTGGCTTATCACGACAGAAATACCGGTTCTCCGGCATTCGCTGTTCAAATAGTGCGCATGTATTGCTGATCTCTGATTCCATCAGCATGGAAATTGGCAGCCACTCATCAAGGCGTTCAGTTGCCATTAAAACCACGTAACAAACCTGTAACAATTCGCCGCTATAATTTCGGTCATTCAGCGCCTGAATCAACTGTAAAATGATTTGGACATTTTCAACTACGCTGTCGCATTGATACCATGGGCGATCATTGCCTGTCGCTTGTATTAATACATCCCGGATCTTTTCGCAGTCTACGTAATGAATTTTGAAAACCCAATCAGCACCCGCCAGACTTTTCGCCATCTGCATGCTGAAATCAAGCAGCTCGTTCATCACATACAGGCGCGGGGAGCAATGCGGTTCAAACCGCCAGCCTTAGCGGGTAAAACACCGGCATCCAGTAAAAGTATCGCTAACCTGGCGCATTATCTGGCGCTGCGCGAGCTCGATTTGCGCCCCTTACAGGAACAATTGTCCGAAGCCGGACTGTCCTCGCTGAGCAGCATTGAACCACATGTTTTTGCAAGTCTGAAAAGTGTGCTGCAGATGCTCAGCCGGGCGCTGGGTATTTTGACGGATATCAATAGCGATTGCCTTTTTCCGGATTTCCGGGAGAGCATTGAGACGCTCGAAAAGAATACCGCTACGGTGCTGGGCCAATCACATCATCAAAGAAGTACCCGCATTATGGTTACGATGCCCACCGAAGCAGCCGACCACTATGCATTCGTTCACAACCTGATCAAGGAAGGCATGGATATTGCCCGAATTAACTGTGCACATGATAATGCAGCTACCTGGCGGCGGATGATCGACAATATTCGCCGGGCAGCCGCCGAGAATCAAGTGGCATGCCGCATCATGATGGATCTTGCCGGGCATAAAATTCGCACCGGCCCGGTCATGGACGACGCACAGGCGCTCAATATTAAAATTAAAAAGCATGCGCGTGGAAAAGCTTCCAGCACCATTGCATTCAAAATTATTCCCGATGAAAAGCGTGACGCTGTAATAGTCGCCGGTAAACCGGGCAAAACATTTCTCTTTCCGGCGCCCAATGCGGTTTACACCAATCTTGCCGCCGGTGACCGGTTCAGCATCATTGATGCGCGCGGCAAACAACGGTACATCACTATTGCTGCGCAAGCGGATAATCAACCGGTCACCGGTTATTGCGACAAAACGATACATCTCGTAACAGGCCTGCAAGTTATCTGGCAACGGCGCGACAAGGCCGGTTATAGCGATCAGCATGCATTCAAATTTGTCAATCTGAATCCGGTTATGCGCAAAATCCGCTTGTTTACAGGCGACAACCTGTCTTTGCATAAGCAGCAAATCCCGGGTTATGTTGAGCAATCAGTTTCAGATAGCGGATCAAACACGCATGCGCATATCAGTTGCTCCTCCGCCAGTATGATTGATCTGCTGGATTTGGGCGCGCGCGTCTGGATCGATGACGGGAAAATCAGTGCTTATGTCAGCGAAAAAGCTGCGGATCATGTTGTTCTGCGCATTTCCAGAACCACGCCCAAAGGCGTCAAACTGAAATCCGGCATGGGGCTCAATTTCCCGGAAACAATGCTGAATCTGCCGGCTTTGACCGAAAAGGATCAATCCGATCTCGATTTTATCTGCGAAAACGCCGACATGGTCGGATTTTCCTTCGTCGAAACAGCCGATGGCTTGCATGCGCTGGCGGATGAACTGCTGAAACGGAATGCCTCCACCCTACCCATCATTGCAAAAATTGAAACCGCGCGCGCCGTAAGGAATCTGCCGGATATTCTTTTCGCCGGACTGTCCAGAAATCCAATCGGGATCATGATTGCACGCGGCGATCTGGCCGTCGAGCTGGGCAACGTGCGTATGGCGGAAATTCAGGAAGAAATACTCTGGCTCTGCGAAGCCGCGCATGTGCCGGTCATCTGGGCTACACAGGTACTGGAATCGATCGCCAAATATGGCGTGCGATCCCGGCCTGAGTTCACCGATGCCGCAATGAGCGCACGTGCGGAATGCGTCATGCTGAACAAGGGGCCGTATATTGTCGATGCTGTGCGTTCCCTGAATGCCGTGCTCAAATGCATGCAACAGCACCAGCACAAAAAGCACGCGCTACTGCGCGCAATGCGCTGGCAGGCGGAAAGCACTTAAGAAAGATTCAGCTCAGTCTTGCTGGAAAAACAAAACCCTCGTTCCATTGACCGAGGGTTTTGTTTTTTGGGGAAACGCTACAACGAATTTTTAATCGTTATCTCTGCCGTGATGATCGAAGCGGTGCCCCCACCCCGAACCGGGTCTGAAAACGCCTTTGATGCGTATCAGCTGAGTCTCGCCGTTGGAATCGGTAACACCGTCGTTGTCATTGGCAAACAACAAATCGCCAGATCGGGTAACCGCCAGGCTTTCAATTTTTTCCAGCACCATGCCGCCTGTCGCTTTGAGATCCGGCAGCAAATCACGCACCAGTGTTTTGCCGAGTGTATCGAAGGATTCACCCTCGGAACGAAACACTCCATCGGAAACTGAAAACGCATAAACGCGTTTGATACGCGCATCGGTATTACCTTGATTATCGCGTTCAATAACGGCAAAACGTCCCTGCCCCAGCGCTGTTATTTCCGACAAGCCCACCCAGCCGCCATTCGGAGACTCACGCACATCCAGTGGATAGTAAGCAAAGGTCCATTCTCCTTGCGCAAGATCATAACGGCCGATTCTCACTTTGCCGCCGTCATCACTGTTATTCGGTGCAGGATCGTCCACCCAGGGACGCTGGAATGCTACATAAAGCACTTCCCTACCGTCTTCCATCACCGAGGCAACGCCCTCAAAACCAAACCGGCGCTGTTTTGCATTGACGGCATCCGGCAGCGTGATCGTTTCGATAATCGAACCATCGGATGCGGCATGTACCAGCACATTGAAGCTGGTTACCGGTCTGCTGGGCTCATCAACAGACCCCGCACCTTCGGAAGCAATCCAGAAACTGCCATCGCCGGTTGCGCTGACGGCAATGCCTTCAGCATCCAGATTGACGGGCTGTCCGCTGTCTTTCAGCACGATTTCATCCACGATGACGGCGGGTTTTTTGCGGATATCCATGACGTAAATCCGGCTTTGCTGGTAAAAATTGTCATGGATGCTGTAAAGTTTTTTGTCATCCTTGGGATGCAGCGCGAATCCTGATAAAGCGCCCCATGGAATGGGTGTGCCATCCGCACGATAGTCAGAGGTCACTGTCGGGTAGGCAGGCCTGCCGTTTTCCAGTCTGTAGAGGGTGATGACACTGCGATACAGATCATCACGGGAATCGTTCTCGCTGGCTGAAACCAGCAGATTCCGCTTTGGAATCGCCTTGACGCCTTCCGGTCCGATGCCTGCCGGTAGCGTTTGCAGCAATTTAGGAGTGTTATTTCTTCCCTTCAACTGATACACAAAAATAACGCTCGAACGCTCGGAGGCCACGAATAAAAAACGCGCGTCGTCAAATTCCGCAAATGCGATATTCTCGGGTTCGTTGCCTTTGTTTTTTGAACGGTCATCCGGATAATGTCCCAAGCGCACAGCTTCATGCTCCAGCGTATTGCCGGAAGAAAAAACAACGTTGCCCTGCGTATCAAATAGGGTAAAACCGCGGCTGCCGCCAAACAGATCGCCTTCATCCGCTGTGGCAAAACGTTCGCTGGAAATCCAGGTGACGCCGTCCGGTTCACGTGGAATACTGGATAAACTGCCGCTCAAGTCGATCAACGCGGGGCTTTCTTCTTTTATGTCGATCTGGTGCAGATCAACTGTGCCAGCAGTAAAATGGTTAATGATACCGCCTGTCGCCAGATCGATCAGGGCGATGTGATTATTTTCCTGCAGCGTCACCACGGCAATATTGTTTTCATTGATGGCCACAAATTCCGGTTCGGCATCGCCCGGAAATACGCCGGCAATGCCATCCAGATTGACATTGCGGATTGACCAATCTTCCGGTTTGCCTTTGAGGTCGATAATCTGCAATAAACCGGACGGCGCCTGCGGTGGCTCGCCGTTACCCAGATCTTCATCGCGCTCATTTTCAATGACCACGGCGGCATACCGTTCATCAGGACTCACCGCCACGGAGTCAGGCTGTCCTGCCAGTGTATGCGTTGCGACAATCGCCTGCGACTGAATATCGACGATATGCAGATGTCCGCTAGGTGCGACAAAATCGGGCGACGTATTCACCGCAACCAGCGCAAAGCGGCCGGCGACGGCAACCGATGTTGGTTCGCCGCCGACATCAATAGCACCAAGTGCTTTTGGCTGATCAGGTTTTTTGATATCGACGAATCCGAGTTTTTTTGTCTGGCTATCGGTATAAACCAGTGTTTTGCCGTCTTTACTGGCGTCAATGATTTCCGCGACAGTCTCCAGATTAATATCGGTATTGAGATAAACCGGAAATGTTGCAATACGGTTAAAAACGCGGTTATCGGCGTTGGCCGTAACAGGCAACATACCGTAAACCACCACTGCGGCTGCCACACCGAGCCCGTGAAGCAGGGTTAATCTTAATTCCTTCTTTTTGTTCATTTGAGCCTCCCTGGCTTTGAATTGAAAGTGCAGCAGCATGGTACTGATGGTTTGTGTCAGCTTAATGAACGTTCGATGAAACCATTCGATTGATAAGCTGACCGCTGCTGAAAATTGGCCTGGCAGTTTTTTGGTGAGTCGCGGATAAAAAGACTTGAGGCAGATCAAGCAAGATAAATACTGGCTGATTTATCTCAAGGTTGATTTTTTCTGGAGTAAATTCTGGCGCAGTAATTAGCTATAATGCTGTCAGTTTTTATATCGATCAAACCGGTTCCGATTCATGCTTAATGAAAATCTTCTCTTGTATTTGATACTTCTCCCTTTCGTGGGAAGCCTACTGGCTGCGCTGCTGCCGGCAAACGCGCGCAATGCGGAGGCATGGTTGTCGGGCGGCGTGGCTATTGCGGCATTTATTATTGTTGCCTGCCTCTATCCATCGGTTGTAAACGGAAATGTAGCGCGCTATACACTCGCGTGGTTGCCCGAACTCGGTCTGAACTTCACACTCCGCATCGATGGCTTCGCGTGGATTTTTTCTGTGCTGATTACTGGAATAGGCTTTCTTGTGGTGTTGTATGCGCGCTATTACATGTCACCCAAGGATCCGGTGCCGCGTTTTTTCTCTTTTCTGCTCGCATTCATGGGCGCCATGCAGGGCATGGTCATCTCGGGCAACATTATTCTGCTGACGATTTTCTGGGAACTCACCAGTATTTTCTCGTTTCTTCTGATCGGTTACTGGCATCACAACAGCGCCGCGCGTGACGGTGCGCGCATGGCGCTGATTATCACCGGCACGGGCGGGCTTTGCCTGTTTGTCGGCCTGATGATTCTTGGGCATATCGTTGGCAGCTACGAGCTGGATCACATCCTGGCGGCAGGCGATACAATACGTCAGCATTCATTATATTTTCCCACACTCGTGCTCATCCTGGCCGGTGCGTTATCCAAAAGCGCGCAATTTCCGTTTCATTTCTGGCTACCCAATGCCATGACCGCACCGACGCCTGTATCGGCTTATCTGCATTCGGCGACAATGGTTAAAGCCGGAGTGTTTCTGCTTGCGCGATTGTGGCCTGTGTTGTCCGGTACAGACGAGTGGTTTACCCTTGTCGGTCTTTCCGGCATGAGTACGCTGCTGCTGGGTGCTTTTTTTGCGATCTTTCAACAGGATCTGAAGGGATTACTTGCCTATTCAACCATCAGTCACCTGGGATTGATCACGACACTGCTCAGCCTGGGCAGTCCACTGGCAGCCGTCGCCGCCATTTTTCACATGATCAATCATGCGACCTTCAAGGCTTCACTATTCATGGCGGCCGGTATTATCGACCATGAAACCGGCACGCGCGACATGCGTAAACTCAGCGGCCTGTTCAGTTTTCTACCCATTACCGCAACACTGGCGATGGTGGCCAGCGCCGCCATGGCCGGGGTGCCCTTGCTCAATGGTTTTTTGTCAAAAGAAATGTTCTTTTCCGAAACCCTGGAACAGCACAAAGTGTCACTGCTCGATGGCGTTGCACCTTATGTCGCCACGATTGCGGGCGCATTCGCCGTTACGTATTCCGTACGCTTTATCCATACGGTTTTCTTTGGCCCCAAGCCTGAAAATTTACCGCGCGAACCACATGAACCACCGCGCTGGATGCGTGTACCGATAGAATTCCTGGTGCTGATCTGTCTGATTGTCGGCATTGTTCCCGCCCTGACCATCGGTCCCTTTCTGCATACCGCCGTGGTATCAGTCCTGGGTGAGGATATCCCGGAATATAGTCTTGCTGTCTGGCATGGTATTAATACGCCGTTGATCATGAGTGCTGTTGCACTTATTTCCGGACTGCTGTTCTATCGGATACTTCACGGCTACCTGGCGCAGGGCGCGGATGGTCCGCCATTGGTGCGCAACTTCAAGGGCAAGCGCATCTTCGAAGCGATCCTGGTCACAATTTCCTGGCGCTGGGCACGCTGGATGGAATCACATTTTGGTACACAGCGACTGCAACCGCAGTTACGACTGGTTATCTTTGCGGCTCTCGTAGCCGGGCTGTGGCCGTTTTATTATGCCCATGCCGATACCCTTTTACTGGCCTCTTCGGCTATCGATCCAGTCTTCGCCGTCATCTGGATTGTCGGCATCATCTGCGCGCTCGGTGCAGCGTATCAGGCAAAGTATCACCGGCTGGCCGCACTGATTCTGATGAGCGGTGCGGGACTGGTAACGTGCATTACTTTCATCTGGTTTTCGGCGCCTGATCTTGCACTTACGCAACTGCTCGTCGAGATCGTAACCACGATCCTCATTTTGCTCGGTCTGCGTTGGCTACCGAAGCGCCATGAAGAAATTGATAACGACAATACGGTGATGATACGCCTCCGCAGATACCGTGATTTCCTGCTTGCGGCCGCCTGTGGCGGTGGTATGGCATTGCTGGCCTATGTCACGATGACGCGCCCGTTACCCGAGACAATTTCGGACTTCTTCCTCGAGCAGGCCTATCCGCAGGGTGGCGGCAGCAACGTTGTCAACGTCATTCTGGTTGATTTTCGCGGATTCGATACATTCGGTGAAATTACCGTGTTGGGTATCGTTGCGCTGACCATTTTCGCGCTGTTGCGGCGCTTCCGTCCCGCGCCCGACAGTATCGGCATACCGGAACAGCAACGCATACAGAATGACCATCGTGATGGAGACGCAAGCCGCGAGACTGAAGCATCCTCACATGACTACATAAAAATACCCGCCGTTATCATGCAGTGGATGTTTCCGTTTATCATCGTTCTGACCGCCTATCTTTTCCTGCGCGGGCATGACCTGCCCGGTGGCGGATTCGCTGCAGGCATCACGTTGGCGGCCGGTTTTCTGCTTCTCTATATCGCTGGTGGCACGCGCTGGATGGAAGATCGCCTGCATATCCTGCCCATGCGCTGGATCAGCTTCGGTTTGATCATAGCCGCAGGCACGGGAATTGGATCCTGGTTGTTCGGATTTCCGTTTCTGACTTCCCATTTTCAGTACCTTGAAGTGCCACTGATCGGAAAAATCCCGCTTGCTTCCGCATTGATCTTCGATCTCGGCGTATTCTCTCTTGTCGTCGGTGCGACGGCCCTGATTCTTATCGCACTTGCGCATCAATCGATTCGCAGCCACCGCACACGCGCCATCGAAAACACAAAACAGGAGGAAAATCACTGATGGAGCTGGTTCTATCACTGGGTATAGGCGTACTGGTCGGATCCGGCGTATGGTTGCTTTTCCGCCCGCGCACCTATCAAGTCATCATTGGGCTGGCACTGCTGTCTTATGCTGTCAATCTATTCATCTTCAGCATGGGACGACTGACAATCAACGCGCCCCCCGTCGTTCAGACGGGTGCAGAAATTGATCCCGCTGCTTTTGCCGATCCGATTCCGCAGGCGCTCGTATTGACGGCGATTGTTATCGGCTTTGCCACGACCGCACTTTTTCTTGTCGTTCTATTGGCTTCCCGCGGTCTGACAGGAACCGACCATGTCGACGGAAAGGAAACCGAGCGATGATGTCGACACCGGAACACTTCGTTATCGCGCCGATTCTGATACCGTTTATTGCAGGTACACTGCTTCTGTTTTTCGATGATCGCAAACGGTATCTCAAGGCAGGTGTATCACTCCTGACGACAATCGCACTGCTTGGCGTATCCTATCGGCTCCTGGAAATTTCGTATACCGACGGCGGGCAAGTCGTAGTCTATCTGCTGGGTAACTGGCCGCCACCTTTCGCCATCAATCTGGTTCTCGATCGCTTGTCGGCCATCATGCTTATGCTCACCGCGGTACTCGCGATTCCCGCACTGGTTTTTTCGCTTGGTCGCTGGCACAAGGCTGGACTACATTTTCACACGTTGTTCCTGCTGCTGCTGATGGGCCTGAATGGCGCTTTTCTGACCGGGGATCTGTTTAATCTTTTTGTTTTTTTCGAAGTCATGCTTGCCGCCTCCTATGGTCTGGTCCTACACGGTTCCGGTTTGCTGCGAGTCAAGGCAGGATTACATTATATCGCCATCAATCTCACGGCATCACTGTTGTTCCTGATCGGTGTCGCGCTGATTTACGGTGCCGCAGGCACGCTCAACATGGCTGACCTTTCTGTGCGTATTCCGCAGATTACCGGAAACGATCACGTTCTGCTGGAAGTCGGTATGGCCATTCTGGGTGTCGCATTTCTCATTAAGGCAGGCATGTGGCCATTGGGTTTCTGGCTGCCGACGACCTACACCCATGCGGCTGCACCCGTAGCAGCCGTCTTTGCCATTATGAGCAAGGTCGGCATTTATGTGCTGTTACGTTTATCATTGTTGTTCTACGGAGAACAAGTCGAAGATAATCCGGGGTCGCAGCTGTTTTTTTATGGCGGATTGGCAACGATTATTTTCGGCATTATTGGCGTGCTTGCATCACAATCATTGGGCCGGTTTGCGAGTTTTTCGGTGCTGGTTTCATCCGGTACGCTGCTGGCGGCAATCAGCTTTACACAAATTGGCATAACCGCTGGCGCGCTATTCTATTTAGTCAGTTCCACGCTGGCGATCAGCGCGTTTTTCATGCTTATCGAACTTGTCGAAAAAGAAGCGCTGCCGATCGCCAATATTCTGGCTGTTACCATGGAGCTATTTGGCGAAAGCGATGACGAAGAAGAGGAAGAAATTATCGGTATCGCTATTCCGGGAGCTACTGCTTTGCTGGGTATCAGCTTTGTCGTTTGCAGCCTGTCATTGGCCAGTTTGCCGCCATTTTCCGGCTTCATTGCCAAATTCGTCATTTTAACAGCCATTCTCGATCCTGAAGCATTGGCGCAGGAAAGCACTGTTTCTGCTGCGACATGGTGGTTTATCGCATTGCTTATTCTTTCAGGCCTCGCGGCGCTCATTGCGCTGGTGCGCGCCGGTATGCGCATTTTCTGGGCGCCGGTAACAGCTTTGGTATCGCGCGTATTGCTCATTGAAATCGTACCGATTGCTGCCCTGTTGTGCGTAACACTGATACTCACTGTTCAGGCCGGACCGGTAATGCGCTTTATGGAGGTCACAGCCGCCGGCATACATGAACCGGCATCCTACATTGAAGCTGTACTGGAAGCGCAACAAGCTGTACAGTTGCGCATGGAGGATGAAGAATGAACCCCATGTTCCCTCATCCGCTGTTGATGATTTTTCTGACCATCATGTGGTTGCTGCTGACCAGTTTTTCATTCGGTCAATTACTGACGGGTAGCATTATCGCCTTTATCGCAACGCAAGGTTTGGCTGCGCTGCAACCCGCGAAACCCCGATTGCATCGCTGGAAACTGCTATTCAGGCTTTCCGTCATTGTCCTCTATGACATCGTGCGCTCCAATATCGCTGTCGCCAGAATTATCCTTCAAGGCAACAGGCGAGCACGAAAATCCGGTTTCATGACGATTCCACTCGATTTGCGCAATCCGGCAGGCCTCGCCGTGCTTGCGATCATCATTACCAGCACGCCCGGCACGGCCTGGCTGGATTATGACCCTGCGCGCAGAACACTATTGCTTCATGTTTTTGATCTTGTAGATGAAACAGTCTGGTTTGATTTGATCAAGAATCGCTATGAATATTTTTTGCGGGAGATATTTGAATGAGTGCTGCTATTCTGTTGTGGGCGATTACGATTGCGCAGGTTGCGTTGGGGATTGCCATGATACTCGCACTGACCCGGATGATCAGAGGACCACGTGCGCAGGATCGCGTATTAGGCCTTGACACACTCTACGTCAACGCCATGCTGTTGTTGCTTGTTTTCGGCATACGCACCGGAAATACGCTATATTTCGAAGCATCGCTGATCATCGCAATACTGGGCTTTGTCGCGACAGTTGCACTGGCCAAATTTCTGATGCGCGGTGAGATTATCGAATGAATCACTTAAATGATTTTCCTCTGTGGGTAGCCTGTCTGGTTGCTGTTTTCCTGTTCATCGGCGCAGGATTGGCGCTGATCGGTTCGTTCGGATTATACCGCCTGCGCAGTTTTTATGATCGCATTCATGCGCCGACGCTGAATACTAGCTGGGGAACGGCAGCCATTGTATTGGCATCCACTATTTATTTCAGTACTTTACAATCACGTCCGGTTTTTCACGAAATCCTGATTGGCATTTTCGTTACACTCACCACTCCGGTTACCTTGATGCTGCTGAGCCGCGCTGCACTGTACCGGGATCGCGCAGAGAGCAATCCGGATGTACCCGCGCTGAATCCGCCTGAAGGCGTATTGGATCAGCCCAAAGCAACAAATGAAGCCGAATCTGTAAATCCTGACCGCGATGAGTCTGAGCAAAAATGAATCTTAATTGATACGCTGCAACCACCCCATGCACATACTCAAATTCAGACTAAATCGTTGCTTGCTCTGACCACATTTTAAAATAAGGAAGTCTGCTTGTATTTATTCAAAGAAATGATGAACCGCGATTCAGGCAGAATTCAGATTCAAATCCACCACGGCGTGGCTTTCGATATACCGTTGATATTTCTTCTCCTTGATTGCACCGATGTCCACCAGAATCAAGGCATCCACACAATTCGAAAATTTTGGATCAATATTGAATCCCAGAAACCGGCAACCGCCAGGTTGACACAATTCAACATATTGCTTATATAGCACGGGCACTTTGACGCCATAGTGTTCCAGGTTTTCTTTCAACAGCGAATAAGCCAGTTTATATTCAGCTTCGCTTGCGGAGTCATTGCCAGATGCAAATGTATTTACTGTGCTGAATTGAAACGGTGTTTTGGGCTCGCAGAGTTTTTTGTCCATGCCAAACAGTGCGGTGTAAAATTGCGCGATCAGTTTCTGCGCGGGTTCAGGCCAGGCGTTACTCATTGATACGGAGCCAAACAGATAGTTCACTTCCGGATGTTGATGCAGATAGGCGCCAATGCCATACCACAGATAATCCAGGCTGCGCTTTCCCTGATATCGGGGTTGAATGAAACTGCGGCCCAGCTCGATGGCATGTTCAAGATAAGGCATGAGCCCCGGTTCGAATCGAAACAGGCTGTTGGTATACAGGCCTATCTCACCGTATTCGCGCAGAATCTCACTGGCTTCGCCGATACGGTATGAACCGATGATTTCCAGTTCATCCTCATCCCACAGAATCAGATGCCGGTAGTAGCGGTCGTAACTGTCGACATCCAGCGCATTGCCGGTACCTTCCTGCACCTGCCGGAAAGACAGCTCGCGCAATCGACCGATCTCGCGCATTACGCTGGAGTTGGGTGCGTAGTCGAACAAATAAATATGTTTGCCGTCCTGCGTTTTGCCAATCAGCTGCGAATCCTTGAGTTCTTTGCGGATTAATTTGGTTTTGGCCGGATGAACAATATTTTCCACCGGTTTGAATAATTCTTTGTGCTTCTTTTTTCCCAACAGATAAACCTGCTTGCGCATCAGCTTGGCGATGGCTTTTTTCGGTATATCCATAGCCGCTATGGAAGTCCAGGGAACCGGTTTACCGATTCTGAACACGATTTCATGGTCTTTGTGATTGAACATTTCGTTCACCAGCATCATCGTGCCGAGCGGTTTGTAGATGCTTGACAGACCATAAAAGAGCGGCGAATTTTTACCGCCGATATGCACCGGAAGAATGGGTGATTTTGTTTTTCTTGCCAATGCGAGAAATCCCGATTTCCACTTGCCGTCACGGATTCCGGTCGGACGGATGCGGGATACCTCGCCGGTTGGAAACATAATCACCGCATGTTCTCCTTCCAGCGCCGCGATGATCTGGGTGATCTGGTCATAGGCGCTGGCCGTTGGTGTGGAGAAATTATCCACTGAAAGAAAAAGACTTTTCAATGGATCAATACAATTCAATACCGTCGTGGCAACGATTCTGACGTCGGTTCTAATCTCCGAAACAAGCTTCAACAGCGCCAGTCCATCCAGCGACCCCAGCGGATGATTGGCGACAATCAATACGCGGCCTTGATCCGGTATGCGTGTGCGATCCGTGCTGGAAACCTGAAAGGTGAAATTGAAATGTTCCAGAACGGCATCGTTAAATTCCAGCCCTTCGAGATGCCGATGCTGTTCCATGAACCGGTTGATTTCATCTTGATGCACCAGCTTTTTCAAAAAAGAAGAGGCGGTCTTTAACAGCGGCTTGTCGCGCTGATCCTCCGCAGTCTGGAAGTAATGACTCAATAATGCATCGACATCGATCATGGCCCTGTTCTCCGGCAAAACGATTAATGACCGACACGATAAAGTAGTTATGTGACAGGAGAATGACAGTTATACTGATATCCTCAGCAGACTGATGACGCTTGAAAACGGCACCTGATTCCGTTAAGGTCTATATGACTTGGTGTGAATAAACTGCAAAGCCCGGACAGGCTGTGACGGAAGGGCGCGTCAGATCAGGATAAGAATCAGGTTTACAGCGCAAGCAGTACGCAACAGATCAATCTCACGAATGCCACCCGGCATCACCCGACTGGAAAGGACTATAGGACATGTTCAATTTAGGTTCCATGCTTAATCTGGGCTCTACCGACCCTGTTGTAGGCAGGGCGTCTACTTTAGTGCGCTGCTCAACCGGAGAACTCTTTCAGTTTCTGGGTGAAAATCTGTTCCAGAATTATCCGAAATGGTCACCGGAAGTCAAAGAACTCGAACAGATTACACCCGGCCCGGTGCAATTGGGCACAATAGGTCGTCAGGTGCGCGTTGATCACGGTCGCCGCACCGAATCCCGGTTTAAAATATCGGCATATGATCCGGGTGAGCGGCTGACGCTTCTCGGCATACCCGATCCTTTCCGTTGCACCTATGAATTTCAACGCATCGACTCAGATGAAGTCACGCGACTGACGTTTACCTTTGAGCTGCTTGAATTGCTGATGGTCATGCGGCCTATGGAGGGATTGGTACGCGCCGCGATCAAGGATGGCGCCGAACGAACAGTGCAGAATATCAAACGCCTGATCGAATCGGGAAAATCCGCAGAGACTCCACCCAGTCAGGAAGTACCATGAACACGCAGCACTACTGTATCGATTACTGGCAACCAGGCAATCGCATTAACCCGGGAAAAACAAACGCAATAAGGAGGCGTGATGACGCAATATACTGATTCCAATGTCCGCATACCGCAGGTGGATGACCGCCCGTTGTGGGATGTCGTCTTTGCGGTTTATGGTTATCCGGCATTGCTTCTGGCCCACCGGTTAAAAATTTTTCCCTTATTGGCCGAGCGTCCACGCACCCTGCCGGAAATCTGCACCGCGTTGAATCTGCATCAGCGCCCCGCAGAAGCGATCCTGACAACAGCCACTGCACTCGGTTTCCTTTCCCTGCAAGCCGGACAGTATGCCCTGACGCCGGTTACGCAGGAATATCTGCTTGAAGACAGTCCCAATTACTTCGGGTTTTTCTGGGATCTGATGATCGACAACTATCAGGTCTGTTCCTTCAAGGGGCTCGAAAAAGCAGTTCGAACCGATGCGCCGCAAGCCTATGGCGGCGGCGATATTTTCAAATCGCATGAAGAGCAGATCGAACTGCTCCACCGTTTCACTTGCGGCATGCACAGCATCAGTATCACACCCGCACTCGTCTGGCCGGGCATCATGGATTTCTCAAAGCATCGCGTGATGCTCGACATCGGTGGCGGTTCCGGTGCGCACTCGATCGGCGCGGCGTTGCGGCTGCCGGATCTGCAGAAAGCATTGATTCTGGATTTTCCGCAGGTTTGCGAAGTGGCTGAGGGTTATATTGCGCAATATAACTTGCAGGATCGCGTCAAGCCGCACCCGGGCAATATCTGGCAGGACCACTGGCCGCAGGCGGATTTGCATCTTTTCTCCAATCTGTATCATGACTGGCTGCCGGAAAAATGCCATTTCCTGACGGCAAAAAGCTTCAATAGCCTGGAGTCCGGCGGACGGATAGTCATTCATGAAATGCTCTACAATGACGATAAAAACGGCCCTTTCGCTTCCGCGGCGTTCAGCATGATGATGCTGGGCTGGACGGAAGGCAAACAGTATTCCGGCGCGGAATTGTCCGCCATGCTGCAGGAAATCGGCTTTCAGGATATCCGGATTCACAAGGCATTCGGCTATTACAGCATAGTGACCGGCGTGAAACCCTGATACTTAAACCTAAAAACCTCGGTTGACCGTTATTCCCGGAAAGCTTCCTGACCGCGCCCTGCTACCTGCGTGATGGACTTGAAAATACGCTCGACGGTTTCCCGCTCCATATCGCGGATGATGAAGACGATTTTCGAGCGCCGGTCATTGTCCGGCCAGGCAGGTAATGGCGTCAACGGATGGAGAATGTGCTGCACGCCATGCATGGCCATGGGCTGATCGTTGCCTTCGATGTTCAGAATGCCTTTGATGCGCAGCACCTTCCCGCCCATGTAAAACAACTGCTCCAGCAGAATTGCGTAAATCTGCCGGGAAACCGGCTGGTCTGTGGTGAAGCAGTATGCCCGTATATGATCGTCATGCCGGTTAATGTCATGGATAGGTTCGTGTGCATGACTGTGACCGTGATCGTCAGTGCCGGCATGATGCTGATGCGCGTTATCATGCTCAGGTTTCTGTGCTGCGTCTGCCGCATAGGCTTCCTCGCGCAACCAGCGCGCCACATCGGGCATTTTCTCTTCGGTCGAGAATATTCCCAGATTCAGCAGTTTTTCCGCCTCAATCCGGCCATGCTCCACCTGCCAGCGTGTCGCGGCGGGGTTGATGGCACCCAGCCGCTGCAGTAAAGCATCCTTGTCCTGCGGTTTCGCCAGATCGGCTTTGGTCAGCAGCAGACAATCGGCAATCGCAGCCTGCTTGACCGCTTCATCGTGCGCGCTCAGCGTCGGGTTTCCCGTCGCCAGGTCAATAGTCGCCACAATACCGTCCAGCCGGTAGCGGCTGGTTATCTGCGGGTCGGCCATCAGCGTATGGATAATCGGCGCAGGATCGGCCAGGCCGGTGGTTTCAATCAGCACGCGGTGAAACTGCCGCTTGCCGTTGCGCGAAAAACGCCAGGTAATGTCCTGCAGCGTCTTCACCAAATCGCTGCGGATCGTGCAACACAAACAGCCGCTGCCCATTTCCATCACCACGTTCTCGGTGCTGTGTGCGACCAGCAAATGATCCAGCGCGATTTCACCGAACTCATTGATGATCACCAGCGTATCCGCCATCGCCGGCTGCTGCATGATGTGATTAAGCAACGTGGTCTTGCCGCTGCCCAGGTAGCCCGTCAGCAGGGTCACCGGAATTAGTGTATTGTCAGAAGTCGATATCATGAGTGTTTTTTACATTGACTGAGAAAATTAACGTGCACATAGCAATCTCGTACAGTGTGACTTTTAGAGACCTTTGCACGGCGTGCAAAGGTCTCTTTTATTGAGAACCACAAACTCACTCCAATATCCCGATTCGTTCGCGCACCGTTCCGCGTTCGCCCAGGCGGATAATTCTGAGCACCGCCGAAAGCGTGAAGCCGGGATGCAGGATGGCATCGGAAAACCGCGCGAACATGGCGTCCTTTTCGGCAATCGCTTCGCCGCGCGATGGCCCGGAAAGCGGCGACAGTTCTTCGGCGAATGCCCATGCGGCGTCGCGTGCTTTTTTCATGCTGAAATTGATGATGGATTCCTGCACGCTGCCGAGGTAGCGGTTCAGAATGCCGAGCACCGGCCAGATTTCGGCAAGTTCGTCCTGCACGCCGCCGACCAGATCGGCAAGCACGCCGTTGATTTTATTGAAGTCGCCCTTGAGGTTTTTCAACTGATCGGGCGGCACCGTTTCTGCTGCGGCGATGCCGAGATCGAGGTTGATATGCGCGTTCATACCCATCAACAGATGTTGCAGCACGATCGGCCACCAGCGTTCGGTGGCGTCAAACGCGCGCACCCAGGATTGCGTCGGCGTCTGGCCTGTCTGGTATTGATAACAAGCGTGAATATAGCGGTTGGCGAAAATCACATCGAGGCGTTCCATGCGCGGACCGTCGTCAAAATGCCCTTCCGTTATGCCTTTTTTGACCTGTATCGTGACTTTGCGGTACAGCGCGGCAAAATAGCCCATGCGCGAATCGTTTTCTTTGGACCAGTCAACGATGGCGGTCAACTGATGAATCACCTCGTCTATGGTCGTAGCGGGTATTGCGATTGAAGCAGGAAAATCCGGATCAGACATCTTTACGCTCCTTTCTCAAAGAAATTGATACTGAAGAATATTACCGGCTGGCAACCTTGCTGACAACGTAACGGAATTTACCCGATTTTTCAGCGGGTATTTCCGCAACCTGATCGATAACGATGTTCACCGCGTTGCCGAGCCGCGTCTTGAATGCCTGCTCGATTTGCGTCAGCAGCGATGCATCCAGGCGTGTTTTTCTGACCAGCAGGATATGCGTTTCATGCAAACTTTCCTGAACGATCTTGAATGCATCGATTTGCGGCAGATCGCGCAGAATGTAAATCAGCGCGAGGCCGTGCATGATGGTACCGTCCTGCGCGACGATGAAATCAGTGCTGCGGCCCTGGATTTCACGGATCAGCGGCAGCCCGCGTCCGCAACTGCACGGCTCGTCATGCAGAATGGCCATGTCACCGGTCTGATAGCGGATAAACGGAAAATCGTGCGTCGCCAGATGGG
>JADZAR010000018.1 GCA_020852475.1 Nitrosomonas sp. | reverse complement strand
GCGTCTGAACGACGATAACCGCGATCCCCAGACCCAACGCCGTTTCAATTTTTTTCGAGATCGCCAGAAAAGTGCACATGCCGAGAAAAAAGGACAACGCCAGATTTTCGACAAAAACCGCGGTGATAAACAGATTGACCAGCGTGTCCATCAGGTGGTCTCAGCCGGTTGACGCATTGCCTTGATGCGGTATTCAGCCTGTTCGACCTGCGCTTTTTTCCATGAACGCACCGCCCAGATGATCAACCCGATCAGAAAGAACGCACTGGGTGGCAGCAACAGCAGGCCGTTGGGGACATACCAGCCGCCGTCCCTGGCCAGCGGCAGAACCGTATAGCCCAGCAGCGTGCCTGAGCCGAACAGCTCGCGAATAGTACCAACGGTCAGCAGAATTGCGCTGAAACCAAGTCCGTTGCCCAGACCGTCGAGAAAACTCGGCCAAGGCGGGTTTTTCATGGCGAACGCTTCCGCACGCCCCATCACGATGCAGTTAGTGATGATCAATCCGACAAATACCGACAGCTCCTTGCTGATTTCATAGGCAAAGGCGCGCAGAAACTGGTCCACCACGATCACCAGTGAGGCAATCACCGTCATCTGCACAATAATGCGGATATTCGCCGGTATGTGATGACGAATCAGGCTGATCACCGAACTGGAACAGGCCACGACGAGCGTCAGCGCAATACTCATGGTGATCGCCGTTGACAGCTGCGTGGTCACGGCGAGCGCCGAACAGATACCCAGAACCTGCAGAATGATCGGGTTATTGTCAACGACCGGGGAAAACAAAATCTTGCGAACAGAATCAGCCATGTTTCATCTCCTTTCACTCTCATCGCGCAGGCGGGTCAGGTAAGGACCGAAACCCTCCTGTCCCAGCCAGAAATTCAACAACTGCGTCACGCCACGGGAAGTCAGCGTTGCACCCGACAATCCATCCACTTTGTACCGGCTGTCCGGCGTGGCACTGGTCACCGCACCTTTGACCAGTTCAATACGCGGTTCCCCGTGTTCGTCAAAGGCGATTTTGCCTTCCCATAAATCAAGCCACCGGGGATTATCGACCTCTCCGCCGAGTCCCGGCGTTTCGGCGTGCTGGTAAAACCGGATGCCCCGTATCGTCCGCAAATCATCCCGCAGCGCGACATAGCCGCACAGTGTAGACCATAATCCATAGCCGTAAACCGGCAGAATCAGCGTTTCGAGTCGCCCGCCGCCGTCATTGACCCGATAAACCGGCAGGTAGCGAGGTTTACGCCGGATTTGCGCCGGATCAGCACTGCGCGGCAGTGGTTCCGATAGCTGCTCGTCTTTGGCTGCTTTGGCGATATCGAAATTTTCCGGATCAAGTGTATCGACCACGCGGCCGCTGCCGAGTTCTATCATGGCAACATCAATCTGCCGGTAGGCCTGCGCGACGGTAAGATCCGGTTTCATCAGACCGGCAATCTCGACAATGATACGCTGGCGTTCGATATGCTGGTTAGCCAGTTGAATCGGTTTAAGCAATACGGCAGCGCTGGCGACCAGCAACGAACAGACGAGACAGACCGCGAATGCCACCAGCAGCGTCCTGGCGCTGCTGTGCGCAGAACTCGGCTTAGGAGACATTTGGGACGAACCGGACTCAGCCATGACGGCGCAACCTCCGGCGGATATTGATCTGGATCACCACGTAATCAATCAGCGGCGCAAAAATATTGGCAAACAGAATGGCCAGCATAATGCCCTCGGGGAAAGCCGGATTCACCACGCGTATCAATACCGTCATAAACCCGATCAGCAGACCGAAAACCCAGCGCCCCGCCGTGGTCATCGCCGCAGAAACCGGGTCCGTCGCCATGAATACCATGCCGAAAGCGAAACCGCCCAACACCAGATGCCAGTGCCACGGCATCGCCATCATCGGATTGTCATCGCCGCCCAGCGCATTGAACAGCAGCACCGTCCCTACCATGCCCAGAAAAACACCGGCAATAATGCGCCAGGACGCGACTTTGGTATAAATCAGGAAAACAGCGCCGATCAGACAGGCCAGCGTCGAGGTCTCACCCAGCGAACCCGGCATCAGGCCGATGAACGCCTGCCACCAGGTATACCCGGCTACAGTAATGGCATCCATTCCGCCCAGCGCCCCCAGTCCCAGAGGGGTTGCGCTCGAATATCCATCGATGGTCGCGCTCGAGTATCCATCAAGGGCCACCCACACCTGATCGCCGGTAATTTCCGCAGGATAGGCAAAGTAGAGGAAAGCGCGCCCGACCAGCGCGGGATTAAGAAAATTTTTGCCTGTGCCGCCGAAAACCTCCTTGCCGACCACCACGCCGAAACTGATACCCAGCGCAACCATCCACAACGGCATATCCGGCGGCAGCGTCAATGCGAACAACATAGACGTCACCAGAAAACCTTCGTTAACCTCATGCTTGCGTACAATCGCAAAGAGCACTTCCCAGAAGCCGCCGACGATCAGCGTGGTCAGATAAATCGGCAGGAAATATAAAAAACCATGCGCCATATTAGCCAGAATACTGCCTGGATCAAACCCAATACCCAGGGTTTGCAGCAGCAGACCGCGCCAGTCTTCCTTGACGATGGCCAGCTCCTGCAAGGCAAGATTGGTCTGGTAGCCGGTATTGAACCAGCTCCAGAGTATGCACGGAATCAGCGCAACCACGACATAGCTCATCAGGCGCTTCAGGTCGATGCCGTCGCGGACATGCGGCGCGGCGCGCGTGGTATCGGCAGGCGTATACAGGAAGGTATCCACCATTTCATACAGCGCATGATATTTCTCAAACCGCCCGCCCTTGGAGAACACCGGTTTCATGGATTCAAGCCAGCGCCGCATCGTTGCTCAACCCTCCTTCTCGATCTGTCTTAAATTCTCGCGCAATATCGTACCGTAGTCGTGCTTGCCGACACAGACAAACGAACACAGCGCGAGATCCTCTTCATCCAGTTCGAGACAGCCGAGTTTCTGCGCCATGTCGGTATCGCCGACCAGCAGCGAACGCAGCAACTGCGTCGGCAAAATATCGAGCGGCATGACTTCCTCGAAACTGCCGGTGGGTATCATGGCGCGAGGACTGCCATTCTGCCCGGCGCTAAAATCGAAGGTTTCATCACGTTTACGAAAAAAACTCGACAGCATCACGTTCATTTGCGAAAACTTTCTGCGTCCCGGCATCAACCAGCCGAAAAACTCCCGCTCCGGCTTTTCCCGGATGACGCTGACCTGCAAATGATGCCTGCCCAGATAAGCCGACCACCCGGAAGCCTGCCGGCCGGACCAGATCGAACCGGATATGATGCGGCTATCTGCCCCGGCGGACGCGCTGAGTTCATTCTCAAGAAGATCATCAAGACTCGCGCCCAGTCGCGTACGCAGCAGGCGCGGCCGGCTGACCTGCGGGCCGCCCAGCGCGATCACGCGCTCAGTCCACAACCGGCCCGTGACAAACAGCTTGCCGATCGCGATGACTTCCTGATAATTAATATACCAGACGGTTTTGCGTGCACCGACGGGTGCCAGAAAATGGATATGCGTACCCGCCAGACCGGCTGGGTGCGGTCCGGCAAAATCGATCACATGCAACTGCGGCAGATTGCCGGATAGTGGAAAATCCGCATCGGGCGCTTTACATACCCACAACGACCCGGACGTCAAATGCGCCAGTACAGTCAGACCGTGGTGGAACGATTCGATCTGTTCACGGATAATCGGCGCGGGATCGGCGGCAAGCGGATTGGTATCCATGGCGGTAATGAAAATCGCGGCAGGCTGCGCCGCCGGATCGGGTATTTTGCTGTAAGGGCGCGTGCGCAGCGCCGTCCACAAGCCTGAAGCAAGCAAATTCTCCCTGACCTGATTGGCTGTCAGGCCGGACAACTGCTCCGGCGTATACGTGGCAAACGTTTCGTGTTCTTCTTCTGTAGCGCGATTGCCTGCTGCGGCAAGTTGAATGACCACGGACAAAAGCTTTCGCCGCGCGCCACGATGAATGGCGGTAATCCTGCCCGCTCCCGGCGCGGTGAACTGAACGTCCGGCAGCTTTTTGTGCGTGAACAGCACCTGCCCGCACCTGACGTCATCGCCTTCATCAACCTGCATGGCAGGATTGAGATCGATATAATCCGGCCCCAGCACAGCCACATGACGGACGGGAATCGCCTGTTCCACTGTCGTCTGGTCTACCTGACCGCTGATCGGCAGATCGAGACCTTTTCTGATTCTTATCAACATAAAAATCAATAACCCTTTTCCCGACATAACACCCGACGCACAAGCCGCACGGGCATGACAGGTTATATTTCGGGCGTATCGTAGATGTAGCGTTCGAGCTGTTTGATGACAAATTGATGTTCAGATATTACATCCTTCACCAGATCGCCAATCGACAGAATGCCGATGACTTTGCCTTCATCGACAACCGGCAGATGACGCACCCGCATCTCGGTAATCAAGGCCATGCAGTCTTCGTTGGTATCGCTCAAGCCAACATAAGCAACCTGACGCGTCATGATTTCCTTAACCAGCGTATCCTTAACCGGTTTATCCAACAGATAGGATTTGCGCGAGAAATCGCGTTCAGTCAGGATACCAACCAGCTTGTCGTCGCGCATGACCAGCAAAGCACCGATATTGTTCGCAGCCATCAATTGCATGGCGTCAAAAACCGATTCCTCAGGGTCGATACTAGCAATCTTGTGTCCCTTTGCGTGCAATAACTGCTTGACAGTTTTCATGGTAACACTCCTCTGTGAATTAAACTCCTTATTAGAATTACACGATCCTTTTTCTAGTTTAGAGTATCTGGCAGGATACCGCCAGCAGGAGTTGAAGGGCGTATTTGAATCGGATTAAAGGCTGTTGATGGTTTTCAGGGAAGAGAGGCTTAGGCAGTTACTATGAAACCTTTGGTTTGTTCAGGCATGTCTGCAATAGTTTTATTGCTGCCGGGTGACAGGTATAGAGGCAAAACATCAAGACCATGAACGTTCTTTTGCAAGACCCAGCAGCTTCGCTGCAATATCCCGCAGTTGGAAAGCTGCGTTGTAATTCCGGTAGCAAGGATGGTGAAACCGTTTGGGAACGTACTTGATAAGCGCCGCTTACCAAGCCAACCAACACACGATTGGCATGACGTACCGCGCAATGTGTGCGCCACTCACATCCGACGCCACAACATGCTCAAAACCATTATCGTTGTCGGTTTTTTCGATAAGGGTGCGTTGCAGCGGGTTCATTCCATAGCTCCTGATGAATAGTCGATGCGGTTCCACTCAATTGCCCGCTTGCGCCAGTGCGTGTCGATGGCCTGAGTGAAATCGGGGCGAACCAGCTTGGCGCGGGCTTCGCACCAATCAGTCGATTCGCGGCGGATCACAACGCCCTCCATTGGCCCTTGGCGGTAATGACTCGGTCTCGTGGCAACCAGCTGTTTGAGTGCGGTCAAGGTAGTCTTTCCTTGCAGCACCTGCCGCACTACCGCCAACCCAGCGCAACTAGCCAACGCATTGCGGCGTGCGCTGCTCCAGAAGCGATCTGTGCTACGGTCATACACATCAAACAGCAGCAACCAGTCTGGCAGTGCTGCGTAGTCCAGCGAATGGCGCGCGGCACACCACTCTCCAAAAAGAATGAGATTGGGCTTGAGTACGGCGCGCAAGCCTTCGCCGTGTTGCGCTAGCCAAGCGGGCAAGCGGGCGAACTGCCCGGCGTGAGGCTCCGCAAGATATTGCCCCCGGTTCTGCGCACGCAGGTTACCATCTGGAGCAAGCGACAGGCCGACGTTTGCGCCATCCAGCTTTTCCTCCACCATCACATCATCCACAAGCAGGGCAAACACCTCACGGGACGACAACACCTTGTCATCGCGCGGCGAGCCTTCGCCCAGCCAGGCAAGGTGCGGTGTGTGGGGAAAACGGAAGAAGTCGGTCAAACCTCGGCCCTCATTCAGCGCGCCTGCTTCTCAGCATGTTTCTGCCGCGACCAATCTTCAATGATCGGTTCCAAAATGACGTTATTCGCCAACAGATCTGCTTCCCAGTCATGCCAATCGGTATCCCCAGCAAAAGCAACACAGCCCTCGCCGAACTGCCTGTGTGAATCCAGTGCAGCAGCCACCATTTTCTTGTCAGCATCGTCGTGAATCACTGCCGCCAATGGCGGCTGCAACACTCCATGCCCATGCTCGTCATAGGCGACATCAACGTTATCAACGGCTGCAGTGCTCCACTTGTGCATCAGTACCTGAATGCCAAAGTCATTGAAACCCAGCTTGTTCTTGTACTCGTCATATATTCCGCCAGCCAGATCCAACACCATCCTGGATGAACTCGACTGAAATTCATCCAGCCATTGCCACACTCGCATGCGCAATTTCGGATCAGCAGGCGTTGCGTCAATATCTTTGGGATGCGTTGGATCGGCTGCACTGGCCGCAATCAGCACATTGGTGTCTACGATGTAACGATCTCTCATGCCTTGTTCTCCTGCTGACGCGTAAACATCAAGCGCGCCTGCTCCCGCGTCTCACCCAACGCATCGCCAAAGAAACCTTCCGGCCAGTTTTTCACACGACCGAACTCATCCAGCTCCAGTGGCCGCATCCGTGCGGCTTTGTCATCACGCTCGACGAAATACATGGCTGCTTCATCGGGCATGATCTGCTGCTTGGCAATCAGCGTTTGCATGCGCCGGAACAAGTGCTCGGAGTGAGTTTCGACAATGAATTGGACGTTGCGCTCTTTACTAACATCAACAAATAATTCCGCTAATATTGATTGGGCTAACGGATGAAGATGAATTTCAGGTTCTTCCAGCATAATCGTACTACCGCCTGGAACAAAGTATGCGATGGTCAAAACAGGTAAGACTTGCGAAATACCAATACCGACATCGCGCAGATTTGCCTCAACACCATCACGATGTATTACGACCTCATAGTGTGTTGAACGTCCCAGTTGCTTAACCTCAAGCTTATCAGCCACTTTCATTCGAACCAACCATTTTGAAACGTCTTCAATAATGCGGTTTTGATCTTCGCCTTTCATCAAAGCACTTGCCAATAGCACATCAATGGCACGATGACCATCGCTACCCACTTCACCGGGTTTGGATTTATTCCAAACATAATCGCGCTCAGGCTTACGGCGCAGCGGCCCCAAATAAACGATGTTTTCCAGCTCGCGACGAATGGCGAGACTTAAATCTTCGAGCAATGGGCCATCTTGGCCTAGCATTGTTATCGCTTGCGCTGGCAGGGAAATAGAACGCTCGGGCGAGAGGTGACGACCTTTTTCACGTGGTTGAGACTCCCCGTCCACCACGATGGAATAAGCGCCTTTCTTACGACGTATTGAGCGAAAACGACGGTCATCAGTGCTGACATCCAATTCCTGGATAGCCACGCCACCTAACGAGTTCTGGACATAACTACACGAAAAGTCACCCTCATTAACACGGGCAGAAGCATTTCCCTTAAAACTGAATTGAATGGAAAACTGGCGAGGATGCGACGCGCCCTGCCGTAATAGATTTCCGAAGTCGCCGAAATTGAAAAGATCGTTAATTTCGTCGCCACCAAGATTGAGGTGAATGCTGCGATCCGGTGATTGCACTGTCTGCTTAAGAAGTAAAAGACTTTGAATCAGCGTGGATTTACCGGATGAATTCGTGCCTAAAAGCATGCTAACTGGTTTCAAGGAAATGTCGCCCGTGTCCTGCCATGCTTTGAAGTTGGTCAGTCTTAGTTTTGTAAACATCAGTGCAATTCTCCCGTCTCATCAACTTTCAACAAATAATCTGGGCAATCTTTTCAAGTTATATGCCATGGCTTGCAGAACATGCCATGCATGCGCTTTTGCCAAACCACGATAACGCAGAATTTTGCCGCCAAACCAACAACTGCCAAAACGGTTTGTTCCTCGCCGCCTTGTTCTGAATACCGTTTTTG
>JADZAR010000017.1 GCA_020852475.1 Nitrosomonas sp. | reverse complement strand
CATTGAGCGTTTATACGGTTATCGAACTGACAAGTCAGCCGGTAACCGTGGAAATTATCAATCAGCATATCTATTATGAGCATAATGTGCATGCTTATCCACTGATCATACTGCTCTATCTGCTGGCCACATGTATGCCCTTTATTCTTTCAAGCTTCAGAAAACTGCGGTTGACGGGATATATCATCACACTTGGTTTTGTTGTGGCATTTTCAATCTATACGACAACATTTGTCTCGGTATGGTGTTTTTTCGCCGCCGTTGCCAGTGCATTAATCTTTTTCCACTTTGCCGGAAGTATTAATAAACCACTTTCCCTATTTGAGAGGAAATAAACAGACATTCATAAAACTTAATCAGCAAGGAGTATCGTCATGAAAACAAAAACCAAACATTTTCATTCTTTGTTTATCGTTTTGTTGACCTCATCAACGTTTCTCTTGTCAACTGCATCTGCTGAAACAAACAAATCGGCTTATGGTTATCTGGAACCGGTAACACTGACCATGCATCAGATCGCCCTGACAGCCAAACTGGACACAGGCGCCGAAACAGCCTCAATTTCAGCTAAAAATATTCTGCTTTATGAAATGGATGGGCAGGAGTACGCGAGTTTCATGGTTGCACACCCCGAACTCGAGCAGCCCGTTCACTACAATTTACCGATTGTGCAGCACGCAAAAATAAAGAAACGCGCAAGCGAACAGACTCAAAAAAGCAGATACCACTCCCGTCCGGTTGTTAATATGCAGATTCAGTTTGATGGCAAGCCTCACATCATCATGGTCAATCTGATTGATCGCTCGCATTTCTCTACACCGATGCTGCTCGGCAGAAAGGCATTAAAGAAGTTGAATGCCGTCGTCGACAGCACCAGGAAAAATACCTTACTGTACGAAACTAACAGCTAGCTGTTTGCCGGGTTTGAGCAGTTGCACCGGGCAAATAAAGACGTTGAACGGTTACTTGCCCGGAAAATAAGCTTGAATCCAGTATACGCAGGAAAACAGGACGAGACCGGCATCAATCCGCCTCAAGACAACGCCTGATCCAACGGCTGGTTAATTTCTCCTGCACGGTGTTCTGCCGCAGACGTGATGACAGGCCGGTAAAATCAACAGAATCCAACGGTTGATCCTGATTGAAACACGAAAAGACATAAGTCACTTCACCGGTTTGCGGATCTTTGTGCGGTTGCAGACATTGTGCACAGATTTCTTTCATCATGCATTGCATTGGCGAATTGATAGAACCTATCGCAAAATGTCCGGCCTTCAAATACGGCTTTAACTGGTTATGTCGCGCCGCCCCTACTGCTGCCATCATGCGATCGGATCCGATTGCAATAATACGATCAGCGTCGTCCATCGGAACAGGCTGATCGCCCAATTGACCGCTGCCGTAGGCAACCATCGCCTCAACAATATTACCAACGAATTGTTTATCGCCCGGTCTGTCCGGCTGGAATCCCGGCGCTTCATCGCAGCACCAGACAACTGTATCAGCCGCCGCTTCAATTTCCGCCACTTTGTAGCGATCAATGCGTTTCTTGTATCCCGCGAAATACAGCACTCTGGATCCTGCAGCACGCGCCGCTGCGCCGATAGAAAAAAGCACCGCATTACCCAGTCCGCCACCGACCAGAATTACGGTTTCACCGGCTTCAATTTCAGTTGGCGTCCCCGTTGGCCCCATCAGAATGACCGGCTCACCCGGTTTCAGCAAAGTGCTTAAATCCGCAGACCCCCCCATTTCCAGCGCGATTAATGATACCAATCCTTGCGTAACATCGACCGAAGCACCGGTTAATGCGATACCTTCCATCGCCAGTCGCGTATCGTTCACCACAGGCGCCAGCGATGCATAATTCTGGAACCGATAAAACTGCCCTGGATGAAAACGCTCCGCTGCCAGAGGCGCATGCACTACCACTTCAACAATATTCGGTGTCAGCCGCTCCACTTTATGCACTGTCGGCCGCAATTGCCGGTTGAACGACATGAAAAACTGTTCCGTCGTTTTATCGGAAAAAGGCTTAATTCTGCCGAGAACACGGTCAACCACCGGATACCCCTGCTTGGCGCTGGACATGGCTTTTACGACATTACCTGAATATGAGGGATGCAAATCACCAAAGAAACTAATGAAACGCCCGTCCTGTGCGTCTTTGTAATGACTCAGCAATACCGAGGCCGTACCCGATTTAGGATTCCCATAAGCTGGCTTAACAGGTCTGCCTTCTTCATCACACGCGGCAAAATAACGACCATCAAGCTTGTAAGTATTGCCGTCTTCTCTTGCCAGCACCGTATTGGGTTGCGTGCCCGCTGCAACGAGCAATGCACGCGCGGACAACTCGACTTCCTCAGTTGCATGCCACGTCCCTGCGTCATCGCGCTTTTGCACTGCAAACCGTACAGATTGCACATGATCCCACGGATCAACATTAACGCGGTTCGGTGTCAAGCCTTCGGCGAACCAGATTCCTTCTTCCAGAGCCTTCTCGACCTCTTCATGATTCAACGTATAGGAAGGACTGTCGATCAGACGTTTGCGATAGGCAATTGTAGCGCCGCCCCAGGACTGTAGCAGTGACAGAATATCCGCTTCGCGTCCTTCTTGCTCAGCGACTGCACGCTCAGCGCGAATGGCGCGGGCATGCGCCAGAAATTCGTCAGCTATTTCGGTTTCCTCCGCGTCCCAAATACTGCGAATCGAAGTCTCACCTTGAACAGCGGACAACAGTTCGTAACGCTGCAAAAACTTTTCGACCTGTATCGGATAATAAGCCAATGCTTCTGTTGCCGTATCAATCGCCGTCAATCCACCGCCTATCACAATCACCGGCAAACGCAACTGCATATTGGCGATTGAGTCCCGTTGCGCGGCGCCGGACAGCTGCAACGCCATGAGAAAATCAGAGGCTGCGCGCACACCACGCGCCAAACCATTCGGCAAATCCAGCACCGTTGGTTTACCCGCGCCAGCCGCAAGTGCGACATGATCAAAACCCATTGCAAACGCATCATCCGTTGTCAGCGTGCCGCCAAAGCGCACGCCGCCAAACAAGGCGAACTGGTCTCTGCGCTCCAACAACAGGCGGATCAATTTGAGGAAGTTCTTATTCCAGCGTACGGTGATACCATATTCAGCTACGCCACCAAACCCGGCGGGCATGCGCTCATCCAGATTCTCTTCCAGAGAACTGACATCATAAACCGGCGCAAACGGTACACGCTCGCCCTTCATATTGACACCGGAGAGCTGTTCCGGTAATGGCTCTATCTTAAGTCCATCAATCCCGACTACGGTATGACCTTCATTCATCAGATGGTGCGCGAGGGTATACCCAGCCGGTCCCATGCCAACAACGAGCACTTTTTTACCGGATAGCGGTTTTGGCACAGGGCGCTTCAGATTCAGTGGATTCCAGCGCGTCAGCAGGCTATAAATTTCATAGCCCCAGGGCAACGCCAGGACATCTTTTAAAGTACGCGTTTCCGCCTGAGGAATATCAACCGGGTCCTGCTTCTGATAGATGCAGGACTTCATGCAATCGTTACAGATCCGATGACCGGTGCCCGCACACATCGGATTATCCAACACGATCATCGCCAGACTACCTACAGCCACGCCCTGTGTTTTCAGCTTATGAAACTCTGAAATACGTTCTTCAAGCGGACATCCTGCCAGCAATGCACCAAGTTCGCTTTTTTTGAATGGCGCCGGCTCGTCCGCCGATTTGGGTTTGTCTTTCAAACCTTTTGAACAGGAATCCTTGCCCTGTTCATGACACCAGATGCAGTAATTGGCTTCATCCAAAGCACCAACCAGGTCGGTACCTTGATCGGTCAATGCAAAGCCGTTACGTTGCCGCAAATGACCAAGCCGATGTAATGGAAAACCTTTGGATTCGTCAGTCTCCAAAGCAAGTAAATGCTGAAAATCCAGCTTGGTTGGTGATTTGAACAAAATACCAGCCTGTGTGTGCGTCTGACCCTCTGGCGTTCTTAATGCCCAAGCAGCATAATGCAACGCTTTTTTCAGACGCGCTTCGTTGGCAGTCTCGTCTTCCATCCATCGTGCGACGTGTGTGGCAAAAATGAGCTCGGAAAATGGCGCATCGAACTCAGCAGCCAAATCTTTCTCCAACGCCAATCCATCAATTCCAGCCAATTCTTCCGCGCTGACTTTGCTCTTTGCGCGCCGCTGTACAAACTGCCGCTTGCAGAAATACAGTGGCGCGAGTTCATGATGCTTCGCAGCCAGTGCATTGATTTCTGTTTCGATAGCAAACAATTTGCCAATGAAATCATCCAGCCACGGCGCAACTTCAATCAGCAGCGCTGATTCATCCTTAGGTTGCAAGCTATCCGGTTGTTCACGTGCGATTTTAAGCTGTTTATACAGCGACGCATCACCTTCATGGAGATAATCCAGAAATGCCTGATCCACCCTGAGCAGGCCATCGCGCTGATACAGATCGGACGCGGTCATATTGAATTGAAAATCGGGGACACGAACACTTGAAGGACCGAAGGATGATGAATCCAAAGTTGTCATAGAAGATAAATAAGATTTAAATTACGGTAAAGAAACGATTGCAAATCATGCATGCATGAAAGAACCGGCAAGCTTCCAGTGTCTTGATCGACAGGTTTTGAATTAACTTTTCGAAATACTGATCATGCCAGCAGCGACTGTATTGTTACTGCTTTCATCAATTACAATAAAGCAGCCCGTGGCCCTGTTCCTCAGATAATCATCACAAACCAGCGGCTGTTGAACCTTAATGCCGACATGCGCAATATCATTCATCTTCAATTGCTCAACCGATTCATGCTGCATCGTGTTGACATCAACACGATAATCAATTTTTCCGATCATCGCTTTGACCATACGGGTTGTATGTTTAATCAGGTATTTACGTGCCGGATCAAGTGGCTGTTCGGATAACCAACATAACATTGCATTAAAACTATTGGTGACCTGTGGGTTATCGCCAGTCTTTACCAGCATATCGCCGCGCGAAATATCAAGATGATCTTCGATAGTCAATGTTATTGATTGCGGTGCGTCTGCCTGATCGATATTACCTTCGTAGAGGATAATTTCCTTGATACGTGAGTTTAATCCCGAAGGCAATACTGTCACGGCGTCTCCGGCACAAACAGAACCGGATTCTATTCGTCCCATATAGCCCCTGAAGTCATGCAATTCTTTCGTCTGCGGACGGCATACCCACTGCACCGGAAAACGAAAGTCTTCCTGGTTGACATCGTGACTGATCGATATATTTTCCAGCAGGTCGATCAATGTCGACCCCTTATACCAATTCAGCTTGTCGCCGCGTTCGACCACCATGTCGCCAAGCAATGCCGACATTGGAATAAAGTCGATATGATGCACATTAAGTCTCTCAGCAAAAGCGGAAAAATCACTGCAAATAGCATCGAATACCGATTGAGAATAATCAACCAGATCCATCTTATTAACCGCAACGACCAGATGCGGAATGCCAACCAGACTTGCTAGATAGGCATGGCGGCGTGACTGCGTCAAAACGCCTTTACGCGCATCAATAAGAATAATAGCCAGATTGGCTGTCGAAGCACCGGTTACCATATTTCGCGTGTACTGCTCATGTCCGGGTGTGTCGGCAATAATGAACTTTCGCTTGGGCGTCGCAAAATACCGATAGGCAACATCGATGGTGATACCTTGTTCCCGTTCGGCCTGCAACCCATCCGTCAACAATGATAAATCGACCCCCGCCAGCCCACGCTTGCGTGTCGTATTAGTGATCGCGCTCAGCTGATCTTCAAAAATAGATTTTGAGTCGTGCAGCAAACGTCCAATTAAAGTGCTTTTTCCGTCATCCACACTGCCGGCAGTAATAAAACGCAACAACTCGGCCTGTTCAAACGGAATTTTTTCAACTTCTAACATCTGGCTTCCTTCTGGAAATACATTTCACCGCTGTTCAACACAATGCTTTGTTAAAGCAAAACGAGTGATGTCTGGTTGACCGTAAGCGGCGATTTTTTAATCAACCCATGAATCATAAAAAAATCAGAAATAACCTTCTTTCTTGCGCAATTCCATTGAAGCTTCCGAGGTCTGGTCATCCATGCGCGTCGCGCCACGTTCTGTAATGCGTGTCATTGCTGTTTCCGCGATAATGTCTTCCACGGTAGCGGCGGTCGATGCGACAGGACAGGTACAACTCATGTCACCGACGGTGCGGAAACGCACAACCATTCTTTCGGCCTGCTCGCCTGGTTTGGGCTGTACCAGATGCGATACAGGCAACAATCCGGTATCCCGTTGGATAACCTCACGTTCATGCGCAAAATAAATCTCCGGAACCTCCAGTTTCTCGCGTGCAATGTATTCCCAGACATCCAGTTCGGTCCAGTTGCTAATGGGAAATACACGAATATTCTCCCCCGGGTGTGTGCGGGTATTGTATAAATCCCATAATTCAGGGCGTTGGTTTTTCGGATCCCACTGACCGAATTCATCGCGAAAAGAAAAAATGCGCTCTTTGGCACGCGCTTTTTCTTCATCTCGACGTGCACCACCGATACAGGCATCAAAACTGAATTCAGCAATGGCATCAAGCAAAGTAACCGATTGAAATGGATTACGGCTTTGCGATTCCGATCGCAAAACGATTCTGCCCTTTTTAATCGAATCCTCAAGACTGCGGACAATCAAGCGCTCACCCAACTCTTTGACCCGGCGATCTCGAAACGTGATCACTTCCGGGAAGTTATGCTCAGTATCGATATGCATTAATGGGAACGGAAAACGACCTGGCCTGAATGCCTTTTCAGCCAAGCGCAACAAAACGATAGAATCCTTGCCTCCCGAAAATAATAATACGGGATTAGCACATTCTGCCGCCACTTCGCGCATGATATGAATGGATTCACTTTCCAGCGCATCAAGATGGGTGAAGGGACAATTACTCATACTTTTTCTCTCTACTCGCAAAAAACCAGCGATGCATCAGCATTGTTAACTGTAAAATAAATTTAAAAAAACCGAAGTTGTTTTTTTTATTTGATCGGAATGACGTTATTAATATGTAATCCGCATTCCTTGCCATCCGGGTTTTCCCACCACCAGCGGCCGGAGCGGATATCTTCACCTGGTGTAATTGCGCGTGTGCACGGTGCGCACCCAATACTCGGGTAGAATCGATCGTGCAGCTTGTTGTAAGGAACGTCATTCGCTCTGAGATAAGCCCACACGTCATCGTTACTCCATTCGAGCAACGGATTGATTTTCTGCATGCGGTTGGTGATGTCATAAGCCGACACTTTCAAATCAACGCGCGTTGTCGTCTGATCACGCCTTATTCCCGTAACCCATGCTCGCTTACCATATAGCGCACGACGCAGCGGCTCTACCTTGCGTACATGACAACAAGCCTTGCGCAATTCTACGCTCTCGTAAAAACCATTGATACCATGCGCAGCAACATATTCCTCAACCTGCTTGACATTAGGAAAATAAATACGCAAAGGCGTTTTGTAGCGTTCACGAACGGTCTGCATCAAATCATAGGTCTCCTGCGGCAGCCGTCCTGTATCGAGACTAAACATTTCAATATCAATCTGATACTTATCAATCAAATCGGTCAGCACCATATCTTCGGCGCCCAAGCTGTTGGCAAACGCAACAGGCGCATAGTCACGGACTGTTTCGGTCAACAGCGCAACAACCTG
>JADZAR010000016.1 GCA_020852475.1 Nitrosomonas sp. | reverse complement strand
TTCGGCTCATGCGTTCTATTGATTTCATCCAAGCTTTGAATTCCATTGTTTTCATTGTGTACACCTTCATTTCTGAACCTCGATGCACATTGGACAATCAATTCAATAATTAATTGTTACATAGCCTTAGCAATCCTTGTATTATCAATAACAACAAATATGCCGAGGTAACCGCAACGATTCAAGCTAATAACCACGTAATATTTTTTTAATTCTCGGACAATATTAACGAGATAACGAACATGAAATTGAGGTCAATTCCCAAAAAAAATGTTCTGCCATACCCTAACAAACCACCCGGTCTTAAGTTTGATAGATCTCTTAACGGCTCAAAATAATTTCCAGCACAAACTTACTACCAATATAGGCCAGCAACAGCATCGTAAATCCTGTTAACGTCCAGCGAATCGCTATCCTGCCTCGCCAGCCGTAAAATTGGCGACCAACTAAAAGAGCCGCAAATATACCCCAGGAAATAAAACCAAACAGCGTTTTATGAGAAAACGTAACAGGTTGACCAAAAACCTCTTTCGAAAAAACTATTCCACTAAGCAATGTTAATGTCAGCAAGACAAATCCGATCCAAATAATCCTGAACAACAGTCTTTCCATGGCCAACAAGGGTGGCAGATTTGTCAGGAGGGAATGTGCGGCCGGATGATGCAGCTGATATTCAGCGACCGTCATTAAAATGGCGTGCAACGCAGCAATAGTCAAAAAACTGTACGCTGACATCGCAACGATAAGATGCGCTTTGAATGCGGGTAATTCAGTATTCGCCAATGGCCTTAATGACGGAAATATAAGTGGTAATACTACCGCAATTGCAGCAGCGACAGCGATTGGCGCCAGTAGCGTCTGCAATCCCTGATAGCGACTGAAAAAGCCGGAAAACCAATAAATCATTGCAGTCAACCATATAATCAACGAAACCGCACTACCGACACCGAGGTTCAGCCCGGCTCCTGCCAGAATCGACTGATAAAGCGTAACCGCATGAAACAACAATGGCGCCAGCATGGCCATTTGCACACGATCATTCGTGAAAACGGCATTTTCATTCACTTTTGCTCTTAATGAAAGGGATCGCTCCGAAATATTACGCCAAACGATCCAGCCAGCCAGTATATAAAGCAAAAAAGCGGAAAGATAAGTTAAAATGCCAATCATTGAAATAATTATTCATTAAAAATATCGACAAGCTGTTTAGTCTACATGGCGCTTTGACAAATTCAAAGTATCCTTCCCCATATTTCACCAATTTTGTTATACGGCAGTACACTTTATCTATTTTTCCGAGGTTCAAGGTATGTTCGAAAATCTTACAGGTCGTCTTTCAGGGATCATCAAAACACTCAAGGGTGAGGCCAGACTGAGTGAAAGCAATATACAGCAAGCATTGAGGGAAGTGCGTCTGGCTTTACTTGAAGCAGATGTTGCGTTGCCGGTTGTGAAGGAATTTGTTGCGCGTGTCAAAGAAAGAGCCGTCGGTCACGATGTTCTAGGTAGTCTGACACCCGGACAAGCTCTGATCGGTGTCGTACATCAGGAATTAATCGCCATCATGGGCGGAGAAAAAGAGGATCTCAATCTTGCAACAACGCCTCCTGCCGTTATTTTGATGGCTGGTTTACAAGGCGCCGGCAAAACCACGAGCAGCGGCAAACTGGCCAAATGGCTTATGGATCAGAAAAAGAAAAAGGTTCTGCTGGTATCCTGCGATATTTACCGTCCTGCAGCCATTCATCAACTGGAATTATTGGCGCAGCAGACCGGCGCTGATTTTTTCCCGGTTCGAGATGGCCAGAAGCCCAGAGAAATCGGCCTTGCCGCACTCGATTATGCACGTAAGCATCATCATGATGTTTTAATTGTCGACACCGCAGGCCGTTTGGGTATTGATGAAGCCATGATGCAGGAAATCAGCGAACTTGAAGCCTCACTCAAGCCAATAGAGACCCTGTTCGTTGTGGATGCGATGCAGGGACAGGACGCGGTTAATACAGCAAAAGCTTTCTCGGAAGCTTTACCCTTAACAGGGGTAGTGCTCACCAAGCTCGATGGCGATTCACGCGGTGGCGCCGCATTGTCTGTCAAGCATGTAACCGGGAAGCCCATTAAATTTACCGGGGTCGCGGAGAAACTGACCGGACTGGAAGCATTCCATCCGGATCGTATGGCCTCACGAATTCTGGGCATGGGTGATGTTCTTGGTTTGATTGAAGAAGCCCAGCGTAGCACCGATGAACAGGAAGCAAAACGACTTCTGCAAAAAGTCAAATCAGGCAAAGGATTTGATTTGAACGATTTTAAAGCACAGTTCCAGCAGATGAAGAAAATGGGCGGCATGAGCGCCATGCTCGACAAACTGCCCGCGCAACTGAGTCAGGCCGCGCAGAATGTCAATATTGATGAAAAAGTCATCAATCGATCCGAAGCAATTATCAACTCCATGACCGCACAGGAACGTACCAAACCCGACATACTGAAAGCATCAAGAAAACGGCGTATTGCCGCAGGTGCCGGCGTTCCGGTTCAGGAAGTCAACCGGTTGCTCGCACAGTTTGAACAGGCAAAAAAAATGATGAAAATGATGAACAAGGGCGGTATTGCGAAAATGATGCGCGGCTTGAAGGGCATGCTTCCGCGACTACATTGATCGTTCAATCCTGGATATTATTCGGCAGCGGGGGCATACTCAAGACCGGAGACAAATGCTCCCGGCTGAATTTTTTTGTGCACAAACCAGCCACGATTCACTTCCAGCGCATATTTAACCGGCCCGGCGGAATAGTGCGCGGTAAGTGTATAAGGTTCCATATCCGCGATGTTAAGAATTAACCCTTTTTCATTGATAAACGCCACACTCAGCGGAATCATGGTATTTTTCATCCACATGCCATAGTAAGTGCTGTGCGGAAAAACGAATAGCATCCCGGTATTTTCAGGCAGCCTTGACCTGAACATTAAACCACGCGCACGGGCTTTATGCGTGTGAGCCACTTCAGCATGCAATTCGTGATTTGCGATTGTCAGCGGAATGCTCGGCAGCGCTGAAATTTCCGCATGCGCGACAGCATTCATGCCTATTACCAGAAATACCGAAACATGAATGCCCGCACGACGCATCACTGCTTACCCGTACTGCCAAAGCCATTTTCCCCGCGGTGGCTTACGTCAAAATCTTCAACAATATTAAAACCAATCTGCACCACCGGCACCACAACCAGCTGCGCAATGCGCTCCAAAGGTTGCAATTCAAACGGGGTCTCACTTCGATTCCAGCAGGAAACAAAAATTTGCCCCTGATAATCCGAATCTATCAGTCCAACAAGATTACCTAACACAATACCATGCTTATGTCCCAATCCAGATCGTGGCAGTATTATTGCAGCCAATCCGGGATCAGCGATATGAATCGCTATGCCGGAAGGAACCAGCAATGTCTGTCCGCCATCAATTGTTTCTACTTTATCGATGCAGGCGCGCAAATCAAGCCCCGCCGCTCCAGGTGTGGCATACGACGGCAATTGTTCACGCAAACGGTTATCCAGTATTTTAATATCAATGGTTGTCATGCGATATTCAGTCTATTATTGATGTTGTTGCGCATAGCGTGTCGCAATATGTTCGATCAGCTTGCGCGCCTGTACTGACTTGGCTGCCTTGGCAAAATAATGTTTGCCTGCATCGTCAAATAAAACCAGCGCCGCCTCATCCGCCCCCAATGTTTCCTGCGCTTGATTGGCAACCAGCAGTGCTAATTTTTTTTGTGTACGTTTACGCGCTGCATGCTGCTCGAGATGATCTGTTTCAGCCGCGAATCCCACACAAAAGGGCGGATTGTCCCTGCCAGCCACATGTCGCAGGATATCCGGATTCGGTATTAACTCCAGCTGCATTTTCTGATCGGATTTTTTTATTTTTTGCGCGCTGGCGGCAGCGACACGATAATCCGCCACTGCGGCGACACTGATAAAAATATCCGTACCGGCAATTTCGGCATCAACCGCATTAAACATGTCCAGCGCACTCAGCACATGGATTGTTTGTGCCGCTGCCGGTGGACGCAAACAGACCGGACCGGAAATTAGTGTAACTTTTGCACCGGCATCCACTGCCGCCTGCGCCAAGGCATAGCCCATTTTCCCGGAACTCAGATTGGTAATGCCGCGCACGGGATCAATCGCTTCGTAGGTCGGACCGGCCGTAATCAGCACATGCTTTTGCCGCAACTGGGGAATAATTGCCGATCGGGCATTTAATGCCGCCTGAACTGTTTCCAATAGTGCATGCGCTTCAAGCATACGCCCCATGCCGACTTCGCCGCACGCCTGTGCTCCACTGGTCGGCCCGATAATCCTGATGCCATCATCCAGCAAACGCTGAATATTACGCTGCGTAGCAGGATTCCCCCACATTTGTCTGTTCATCGCCGGCGCCACCATCAATGGGCAGTCGCGCGCCAAACAAAGTGTGCTTAGCAAATCATCAGCCATGCCGCCGGCAAGTTTCGCAATAAAATTGGCGCTCGCCGGTGCAATCAGAATCAGATCCGCATCACGTGTAAGCTGAATATGCGCCATATTACTGGCTGCATTGGTTTCCCATAATTCCGTATATACCGACTGACCGGTCAGCGACTGAAACGTGATCGGCCCGACGAATCGGCATGCCGATGCAGTCATTACGGTTTGTACCACAATTCCAGCCTGAGTCAACAAGCGCGCGAGCTCCGCAGCCTTATACGCTGCCACACCACCGGTAATCCCCAGCAACAGACGTTTCTTTACGTCCCCTCTACAATTCTCCGATTGTTCGTTTTGCTTATCAACGTCTGGAAACACAGTATTTGTCTTTACTCATTAAATAAATTTTACTTACCCGTAACGCTTGTATATATTCACGAAAGCTAACTATTATATAACCTATAACTATAAAATCGCTTAAAGCATTATGCCTGTCAATATTCCAACGTTGCTTCCTGAACATTTGTTACCCATACCCGGTATTAAACTCGGTATTGCAGAGGCTGGTATAAAAAAACGCAATCGAAAGGATTTATTGGTTATTGCGCTGGATGGCGGCACGCATGTTGCTGGCGTTTTCACGCAAAACCGTTTCTGCGCCGCACCTGTGGTTGTTTCGAAAGAAAATCTGGCCAAATCCTCAATACGCGGCCTTGTGATAAATACAGGCAATGCCAACGCCGGAACAGGCAGCAACGGCATACAACATGCACATGCAACCTGCACGGCGCTTGCCGGATTACTTGACTGCGCGCCGCAGCAGATATTACCGTTCTCAACCGGCGTCATCATGGAACCGCTGCCAATCGACGCAGTAATCAATGGCCTGCCACTTGCAGTCGCCGATCTTGACGAAAACAACTGGTACGACGCAGCGCAGGCGATCATGACGACGGACATAGTTCCCAAAGGCATATCCCGGCAAATAAAATTACAGGATAAAACGATCACTGTCACCGGCATCGCCAAAGGTTCCGGCATGATCCGGCCAAATATGGCAACCATGCTGGGCTTCATAGCAACCGATGCGTCGATTGATCAATCCCTGTTGCAAAAAATGATTCACGATGTGGCGGATCAGTCCTTTAATCGCATTACTGTTGATGGTGACACATCAACCAACGATGCGCTCATCCTGATGGCTACCGGGCGAGCCGGACATCGTGAAATCTGCAATTCCGAAAGCCCGGAATTTTTTCAACTGCAGGAAACGGTTATCGAGGTTGCTGCAGAATTGGCGCAAATGATCGTTCGCGACGGCGAAGGCGCAACAAAATTCATTACTGTCCAGGTAGAATCAGGCAGAAATGTTACCGAATGTAAGCAAGTGGCATATGCTATTGCGCATTCTCCGCTAATCAAAACAGCCTTTTTTGCTTCCGATCCCAACCTGGGAAGAATACTGGCCGCGATTGGTTACGCCGGACTGAAGGATCTGGATGTTAATCAAATTCAGCTTTATCTGGGTCATGTGCTGGTTGCCGAGAATGGCGGGCGGGCGTCGGGGTATCGTGAAGAACAGGGCCAACAGGTTATGAACGAATCTGAAATCACCGTACGCGTGATACTGAATCGGGGCAGTGCGTCGACTTGCGTATGGACCTGCGACCTATCCTATGACTACGTAAAAATTAACGCCGATTACCGAAGTTAACTCAGCCATACTTGCATGGACAAACTGGGACAATTATGTGACCGGGCGGAGAAATTGCTGGACCACCTGGAACAGCTTTTACGGATTGATCATCCGGAACCGGACTGGCAGAACAGCGTGGCATTCCGCTGGCGAAAAAAAGCTGATCATGGCTGGATTGAATCAATCAGGCATCCTGATCGAATTTCGCTACAAGCATTACGTTGCATCGAACCGCAGATTGCACGCATTGAGCAGAATACGCGCCAATTCGTGCAGGGTTTTTCCGCGAATAACGTCCTACTGACCGGTGCGCGCGGCACAGGCAAATCATCTTTGATTAAAGCATTGCTGAATAAATACGCCCCATCGAGGTTACGCCTCATTGAAGTGGAAAAACACCACCTGACCGATCTGCATGACATCGTCGAAATTATTTATCGACGTCCAGAGCGCTTTATTCTGTTTTGTGATGACCTATCTTTTGAATCTGATGATCCAGGTTACAAAGCACTCAAAGTTGTCCTGGATGGCTCTCTCGCTGCAATTTCCGAAAACGTACTGATTTATGCGACCTCTAACCGCAGACACATGATACCGGAATATATGCTTGATAATCTCGCAACACTTCATTCAGGTGAGGAAGTACACCCCGGCGAAGCAATCGAAGAAAAAATCTCGCTCTCGGAACGTTTTGGCTTGTGGATTTCATTTTATTCCTTTGACCAGGAACAATACTTAATCATCGTGCAATATTGGCTGGCGTTTCTCGGTATTGCGGAAATCACACCCGAAATAAGACAAGAATCTCTGCAATGGGCGCTGGAGCGCGGCTCACGCAGCGGCCGCGTTGCTTGGCAGTTTGCTAGAGATTTCGCAGGTCGACGGAAAACGGGCGATAATTAACTGACTTTAAAGCTCATGGAAACATTATCCATCGTCGAGGTGGCCGCCGCTGTTATTGTGAAACCGGATGGAAATTTCTTGCTGACTTGCCGCCCGGAAGGAAAACCCTATGCAGGTTACTGGGAGTTTCCTGGCGGCAAAGTTGAAGCTGGTGAAGCACCGTTGCACGCACTTGACCGGGAACTGCAAGAAGAACTGGGCATCCAGCTTATTAAAGCCGAACCCTGGATTACGCGCACATTCACTTACCCTCATGCCACAGTCCGCTTGCATTTTTATCGAATTACGGAATGGTACGGCATTCCCTATGGGCGTGAAAACCAATTGCTTTCCTGGCAACTGCCCTGCCATATTGAAGTTAAACCCATGCTGCCCGCCAATACCGCAGTATTGCGCGCATTGATGCTGCCGCCCGTTTATGCCATAACACATGCAGCGGAAATCGGAGTTGACGCATCTCTACGGCAAATAAGACAAGCATTCCAAAATGGCCTGCAACTGCTACAGATACGCGAGAAAACCATGGATGAGTCGCTTTTCCTAAGCTTCAGCGAGCAGGTTATTACGCTTGCACGCAATGCTGGCGCACAAGTTCTGATTAACACGGATACAACCTTCCGGCATAAGATGAATGCGATAAATGCCGATGGCATTCATCTTTCTTCCACGCAACTCATGGCGCTGACCGCACAACCCGGATTGGAATGTGGCTGGCGCAGCGCTTCCTGTCACAATGCTGAAGAACTTTATCAAGCAGAAGTATTAGGATTTGATTTTGTTGTACTCGGGCCGGTTTATCCCACATTAAGCCATACAGACACAAAACCGTTAGGCTGGCAAAAATTCGCCGCACTGATCCGTAATTATTCATTACCGGTTTATGCGCTGGGTGGAATGTCTTGTAACGATCTGAAAACAGCCCAAGAAATGGGTGCGCATGGTATAGCAATAATGCGGCGTATTACTGAGTTATAATCAGCACGCAATCATCACACCTAATTTTCGGTTTTGTTTTCCGGTGGTCGTATACGATAAGATTCCTGTGCCCACTGCGCAAGATCCATAGTTTTACAGCGTTCAGAACAAAAAGGGCGAGATGTGTTACTCGAATTCCATACAACAGATTTTCCACACTGCGGACAGTTAACAATGCGTTGCTTCATAAGCAGATCGAAAAAAAATTTGACTTAAAATTACCCATTAAAGATTAATTCTACCATTGCAATACATGGGCGAAAAACGTTTCAAGCAAGAAAATACACAGTGTGAGTAACAACGTAAAAAATCAACTACTTCCCGCCATATTCCTGATGGGGCCTACTGCGAGCGGAAAAAGTCATGTAGCCCTCGAAATCGCCAAACAATTTCCAGTTGAAATCATCAGCGTAGATTCCGCTCAGGTATATCGCCATATGAACATTGGCACAGCCAAGCCTGATCCGGAAGCACTAAATGACGTCCCGCATCATCTGATTAGTATCATTGATCCCACAGAAAGCTATTCGGCGGCACAATTTCGGGAAGA
>JADZAR010000015.1 GCA_020852475.1 Nitrosomonas sp. | reverse complement strand
GCGTGGTTTTGATTTCCATTGCCGCAAAAATGGATGTGGCTGCAATCAGGATCGAGAACATCACCAGCTCCCGGTCACCGCCCATAAAGAGATTCGGACGGTTGCCCGATTGTCTGATTGGTATGGTTCGTAACGCCATGTCATACCTCCTGGATACAGGAATTCATCACTGCCTGATAGAGTTCAGGCGATTTTTGTTGCTACACTTGCAAACTGTTATGCTGTTTTATTGCTTTGCTGTTCAGTTCCTTGGTTTTTCCAATGCATCAGGTGCTGTCAGAGCATCGGCATGATTTATGTCATGAGCCTCATCAACCGGAATCACCGCGCCCTGGAACAAGTTGGTCATGATGTTGTTGGCGCCGACCAGTAACGCCATCACCAGCACGATAAAAATCAGCGTGCGGAAAAACGCGTTCAATTCACCGCCGAAGATTAATATGCCACCGGCCACAACAATGCCGACGATGGATAAGGTAAATGCAACCGGACCAGTTACGGAATTACGCAGATTTACCAGCCACGTTTCATACGGCAGCGCACCACCGGCGCCAACTGCTGCCAGGGTGTTATTGGCAAACAGAAGCAAACCCAGAAACATAAGAATCAACAGTGCGTAAAACAAATAGGTGTTATGGTTGTTCTGCTTCAGCTTCATGATGAACTCCTAAAACAGTATTACAATCGCCGGGTCTGGTAATTCCCTCTTTTAAAACCGTAGACTTCAAGTATTTCGTGTACCTGTCTGCCATGTTTTGTGCGTGCGATATGGATCACTACATCCACCGCTTCAGCAATGAGTGGCTTGATTTCAGTCGGTGCGTGGTTGTTTCTTGAAATGAGTGATTCCAAGCGTGTCAGTCCTGACAAAGCATCATTCGCATGCAAGGTCGCAGCGCCACCTTCGTGACCGGTGTTCCAGGCATCCAGCAGATCAAGGGCCTCGGCACCTCTGACTTCACCGACAAGGATGCGGTCGGGGCGCATGCGCAAGGTGGTTTTGAGTAGTTGCGTCATGTCGACATCAAGCGTGGTGTGATACTGTACAAAATTCTGAGCCGCGCATTGAATTTCACCGGTATCTTCCAGGATAAAAATACGCTCGTCCGGATCGTTGAGTACCATCCCAAAGATGATGGCATTGATCAGTGTTGTTTTGCCGGAGCCGGTGCCGCCGATCACCAGGATGTTGCGGTGATCGCGCACGGCTTGTTTGATGACATTGCAATGTCTCGGTGACAGCACGCCATTTTCGACATATTGATCGAGTGTGAAAATGGCAACCGCTTTTTTACGGATGGCAAAAGTAGGGGAGGTGACTACCGGTGGGAGCTGTCCGGCAAAGCGGGAATTGTCGAGTGGGAATTCGCCTTCAATAATCGGATTGTATCGGGTGACTTCCTTGCCGTGATATCCGGCAACGGTCTTGATAACCGCTTCAGTCTGTGCGGCTTGAAGGCTGCCGATGCAGGTGATCTTTTGGCCAAGCTTTTCAAGCCATATACGACCGTCGGCATTGACCATGATTTCCACCGTATCCGGGTCTTGCAGCGCAGATACGATTTCACGGGCATCGCGTTCAAGCTTGCGCTTTGCGCGCTCCTTGACCGACATCGCTGACATGGCCGAGGTTGGTGCAGTTTGAGAATCGGGTAATGGTGATGCTGATGTGCTTTGCATTGTCATATTCACACCATACGGTACGGATTGAATATAACAATATAACGAAATTAAAGTTAGCGCAACAATTTTTTAATATTTTTTTATTCCTTAATTTCTAGTTTTGCGCTTTATTATTATTCTGACTGCTGCTTTGATTTTGCTCTGTTTCTTTTGGCTTCTTTGGTCAGAAGCGCACGATTCTTTTTATCCCACTGATCAACCTGATACGCCTCATATTCACTCAACACGCCGCCTTTCCAGACAAAGCCTTTTGGTAATTTGCCTGGTTTGCGTTTGGCGAGCACTTCAAGATCGGCAAGTTCCATATCGGAACTGTCGAGCAGCATGGGTAATGGCGTTTCAAGCGCCTCGGCAATCGCTTCGATGATTCTGAGTGACGGGTTGGCTTTGTCGTTGGTCAGGTCGGTGAAGAAGGCAATCGATACGCCTGCTTTCTTGGCCAATTCCGACTTGGTCATGCCTTTTTCATCGAGGATACGTAAAATATTTGTGATCAGAGTCAAGTTATACATATAATAACCGCGTTATTTTTGTGGTTTAAGCCGCTTAAAGTGCATTTGCCATTGTTTTAAGGCTTTAATGCTGCTATTTTAAACCAGCAAACACCAAAAGAAGAGCAATAAAAAAGCAGCCGGAAAATAAAGAGAGCAAGTTAAGCAGGAATATAGAATTTTCAAACAATGCTATCAGGGGAGGGAATGGCAATGTTCTACGATATAATTTCGTTATACAAGAAATGCATCAGTCAATGATTGACTGATGCATTTTCAATCGTACATGATTCCAATGGTATTTACTGCCTTGCCAAAGGGATTAAATGTGCATCAAAAGCATTCGCAGCATAATAAAAATACAACTAAAAATATAAGCAGATATCTTATGTCAGACAAGAAAAGAGGGGCTCCTAAAAAAACTATACTAACAGCAGACCCAGCACAACCAGCGACACCAACAGGCGCAACTGAAATCGAAATTGACCTGATTATTGAAGACATTCATCAACCGAGAAAGGAGTTTAATCAGGATACACTGCGCGAATTGACGGAAACCGTAAAATTACGCGGCGTGAAATCACCGATATCGGTGCGTCCCAATCCGGATAAACCGGGTACCTATATTATCAATCATGGCGCCCGACGCTATCGGGCCAGTATCAATGCCGGATTGAAAACCATACCGGCATTTATCGATACCGATTACAGCGAAGCAGATCAGGTCATTGAGAATCTGCAGCGGGATAATCTGACATCAAGAGAAATTGCCGATTTTATCGGACGACAACTGGCTGCCGGTAAGACCAAGTCTGATATTGCAAGGCAACTTGGCAAAACCAATCCGTATATAACCACACATGCAGCATTGCTCGATCTGCCTGATCCTATCGATGAAGTCTACCGGTCAGGTCGTTGCACCGATGTGACAGCCATCTATGATTTGACCAGATACTACAAGGTCAGCAAAGAGGAAGTCATCAACTGGATAAACATAAGTGCACCGGAGGAAATATCCCGGCTGGACGTGAAACACTTCGGCAAGTTCCTGGAACTGAAAAAGCAACAAGGCGGCATTGATTCAGACGCACAGTCTCAACAGACAGAAGATAAATCAGGTACTGCAACGAGTCAGCATGCAAGAAAACAGGACGCCCCTGTTTCACTGCTTGATTCGATTTATCACCTGATCAAAAAAGACAAGCGCAGCCCAAAAGATTTAGTGCGTGAGTTGCCCAAAGATGATCAGAAACTGCTGACAACCAAGGTTAAAGATTATTTTGAGGAAGGCAGGAACTGTTCGAATATGATTCAATACACCATCAATGCATTACAGGATGGGCGCTTCTCTGCCAAAGGCAGTGGCGCGTTGCAATTGATTGCCTTTTTATACGGAACGGAAAGATCGGCAAATTTTGATCTGTTCAAAATCCT
>JADZAR010000014.1 GCA_020852475.1 Nitrosomonas sp. | reverse complement strand
TATGGTGCTGGAGGCCAGAAACGTGTGCCGGATGATTTCGTCCGTAATTTCGTTATAGGATTTCCCCCTGTTAAAGAACAACGAACTATCGCCACCTTCCTCGACCGCGAAACCGCCAAAATTGATGCGCTGATTGCCGAACAGCAACAGCTCATCGAACTGCTGAAAGAAAAAAGGCAGGCGGTTATTTCTCATGCGGTGACGAAAGGACTGAATCCTGATGCGCCGAGGAAGGATTCCGGGATTGAATGGTTGGGTGAAGTGCCGGAGGAGTGGGATGTGATTAATTTAAATTATGTTCTTGATGCTATCGGAGATGTAGATCATTACATGCCAGAATCTATTGAAAAAGGCATACCTTATGTAATGACCGGAGATTTAAAGGAATTTGCTAGCAATATAAAATTTGAAGATTGCAAACAGGTAAGCCATAAAGATTATTTGAAACTCTCCAAGAAAATAAGAAGTTCTAGAGGAGATGTAATTATGGCCCGATATGCAACAATTGGAACAACATCGTACATTGATGTTGATGCTGATTTTTTAGTTTCTTACTCCTGCGTAACAATTAAGCCCAATCATTCAAAAGTGATTGGTTTATATCTTTTTTATTACTTCAAATCTGATGCTTTTTTGCAAGGAATCCAGAATCAAATAAACACAAACACTCAAGGGAATGTTGGTGTTAATGATTTGAAAAATGTAAAAGTAGCGTTGCCAACTTTAACTGAACAAACAAGAATTATTGAGTATCTGCAATCAAAAATAAGTAAGTTAGATTGTATATCTGATAGGTCTCAAGCGACTATTGAATTGCTCAAAGAACGCCGCACCGCCCTGATTTCCGCCGCCGTGACGGGAAAAGTTGACGTGCGCGGTCTGGTAGCGGACAAACGGGCAGTGTAAGCCGGAAAACGATTCCGCTCTGAAATCCCTTTTCTATCGTCCGTATTGTCATACTCAACAAAACACCTATAATGGCTGAATTAGCTATTTTAAGGATTTAACCATGAGAATCATGACATCTGTCGAAGCCCAGAACCATTTTGGGGAACTGATCGACGCGGCGCAACGCGAGCCGGTCACCATTACCCGGCGCGGCCGTCCGGTGGCTTATGTCGTTTCGCAGCAGGAATATGATGAGTTAACCAAGCGGTTGGTCATCAATCAAAGCCAGGTTGACATTGAAAAAGCCAAAGCAGCGGTTGCGGCTTTTCGCGGCAAAGGCAAAGGCGGCGCGGTCGAGCGGCTATTGGAAGATCGCAGGGCTGATCGCGAACGGGAAGAATGAGCGCCTTCTTGCTGGATACGTCTGCTTTACTGGCCCTGCGTGATAATGAACCGGGAGCAGACCGGGTCAGTGCGCTGTTAAGCGATGGCTCGCCTTGTTATGGTTCTTTCATGACCTTGATGGAAGTGTTTTACCGGGTTTGGAAAGATGAGGGTGAAGCCGCCGGACGTGAAGCGTATGCGGACTGTCTTGCCTTGCCGATGGTCTGGATTCATGAGTCTCCCGATATTTTACAACGGGCCGCCGCGATTAAAGCAACGCATCCGTTATCGGTCGCCGATGCCTGGATAGCAGCGACGGCATGGGAACTGGAGGCAACGCTGGTGCATAAAGACCCGGAATTTGAGCATTTGCCGGAACTGCTGCAAGCGTGTTTGCCTTATAAATAAAGGGGACCGGTGGCAAGAATGCAGAACTGGGCATAATCCCGGTGCGTCAGCGGTATGCTGGTGTGGGTCGCTACGCCCGGAAATGAACGAATCGCCCCCTTTTGGCCTGAGCATGCGTTGGCCTTTTTTGCCAGCCCTATTTTGCCGGGTAGTGCTTGCTTAACCGCACGATCAATAATATGATCGACCGTATTATTAATGGGTTGTCAGGAGGTAATGCAATGTCCCATATCAGCGCCAACGATTTGAAAACCAGAGGGATCGCCGCCATTGAAGCGGCGTTGGGCGATTCGCCGGAGGCGATTGTTTCGGTACGCGGCAAGGATCGGTTTGTGGTCATGGATATCGCGCATTACCATTACCTGCGTGAATGTGAGCTGGATGCCGCCATTGCGGAAACGAAGGCGGATCTGGCGGCAGGCCGGTTTACCACCGAGACAGCCGAGGAACATGCGGCCTGGCTTGACCAGACATGTTCCAGCTAGTGTTCACCGAACAGTACAAACGCAAGGAAATCAGGTTCCTGAAACGGCATCCGGAATTTAAGAAAACTTACGTCAAAACGCTGCAACTGCTGGAAGCCAACCCCAACCATCCCTCGTTGCGTTTGCATCCGTTGCAGGGCAAGCATCAGGGTTTGCATTCGGTTTCCATTAACCTGTCCTGCCGCATCACGCTGGAGTTGCTGATTCAGGATAAGCGCATTATTCCGGTGAATGTGGGCGATCATGACGCGGTTTATTGAGCCGCGGGCATTCCGGCGATGAGCGACCTGTACAAGGAAATCCACCTCGAAACTGAAATCTGCGATGACCTCGCGGATCACGGCTGGCTTTATGAGCCAGGCGATGCACAAGCTTATGATCGGGCCAGCGCCTTATTCCCGGCGGATGTCGCGGCATGGGTCAAAACCACGCAACCCAACGCCTGGGAAACGCTGGAGAAGAATCACGGCGGGCAGGCGCTGGCGGTGTTGTTGCGGCGGTTGCGCGATTCGCTCGATCAGCGCGGCACACTGGATGTGCTGCGTCATGGCCTGGAAATGATCGGGTTGCGGCAACCGCTTGCATTGGCTCAGTTCAAACCGGCTCTGGCGATGAATCCCGATATTCTGGCCCGCTACGCGGCAAACCGGCTGCGGGTGGTGCGTCAGGTGCGCTATTCGCTGCATAACGAGAATGCCATCGATCTGGTGCTGTTTTTGAATGGGCTGCCGGTCGCAACGGTGGAACTGAAGAGCGACTTTACCCAATCGATCGAAGATGCCGTCGATCAATACCGTTTTGACCGCTTGCCCCATCCCAGGGGTCATAAAGGACAAAGCGCCGCCGAGCCGTTGCTGTCTTTCCCGAATGGCGCGTTGGTGCATTTTGCCGTCAGCAGCCGGAAGTGCGCATGACCACCCGGCTGCAGGGCGTGCACACGGTTTTCCTGCCGTTCAATCGCGGGGATCGGGGCGCGGCGGGCAATCCGCCCAACGCGCGGGGTGGCCACCGTACCGCTTACTTGTGGGAAACCGTCTGGGCGCGGGACAGCTGGCTGGAAATTCTGGGGCGTTACCTGGTCACCCGCAAGGATGACAAAAAGCAGATCAAAAGCATTATTTTTCCGCGTTATCACCAACTGAATGCCACTCGGAAACTGTTAGCGGCCGTCCTCACGGAAGGCCCCGGTGGCAAATACCTGATTCAGCATTCCGCCGGTTCCGGCAAAACCAATTCGATTGCCTGGGCGGCGCATTTTCTGGCCGATTTGCATGACGGCGAACACCGGAAACTGTTCGATACCGTGCTGGTGGTGTCGGACCGCAATGTGCTGGACAGCCAGTTGCAGGAAGCGATTTTCGATTTTGAACGCACCGCCGGGGTGGTGGCGACCATCAAAGGCGAGGGCGTCAGCAAAAGCGGCGAACTGGCGGCAGCATTGTCGAGCGGCAAGAAAATCGTGGTGTGCACCATTCAGACGTTTCCTTTCGCATTGAAGGCGGTGCAGGAACTGGCCGCAACGCAGAACAAGCGTTTTGCCGTGATTGCCGACGAAGCGCATTCATCGCAGACGGGAGAAGCCGCCGCCAAACTCAAGGCGGTTTTGTCGGCGCAGGAACTGGATGAACTGAATGACGGCGGCGAAATCAGCACCGAGGATGTGCTGGCTGCGCAAATGGCGGCGCGCACGGCGAATAGCGCGGATGGGGGCATCAGCTACGTGGCATTTACCGCCACGCCGAAGGCGAAAACGCTGGAATTGTTTGGCCGCCGTCCCCATCCCGGTTTACCCGCCGGTGACGATAATCTACCCGCGCCGTTTCATGTCTATTCGATGCGCCAGGCGATCGAGGAAGGCTTTATTCTCGATGTATTGCAGAACTACACGCCGTATAAACTGGCGTTCAAGCTGGCGCATGACGGCAGGGAATTCGACGAAAAAGAAGTGGAACGCAGCGAAGCCCTCAAAGGCATTATGCGCTGGGTCAAGCTGCATCCCTACAACATCAGTCAGAAAGTCCAGGTGGTCGTCGAGCATTTCCGTGACACTGTCGCGCCTTTTCTGGAAGGGCGCGGCAAGGCCATGGTGGTCGTTTCCAGCCGCCTTGAAGCGGTGCGTTGGCAACTGGCCATCAACCAATATATCCGATCGCAAGGTTACAGCATCAAGACGCTGGTCGCTTTTTCGGGAGAAGTCCGCGATGCGCAATCCGGCCCCGATCCGTTCACCGAAACCAGTCACGCGCTGAATCCCGGTTTAAGAAAACGTGACATTCGCGAAGCCTTTGCCACGGACGACTATCAAATCCTGCTGGTCGCCAATAAATTTCAAACCGGGTTTGATCAGCCGCTGCTGTGCGGCATGTATGTCGATAAGCGTCTGGCGGGCATCGCGGCGGTGCAGACGCTGTCCCGGTTGAATCGCGCCCATCCCGGCAAGGACACCACTTATGTGGTGGATTTCGTCAACGACCCGGAAGAAATTCTGCACGCCTTCAGAACCTATTACGACACCGCCGAGCTGTCGAGCGTGACCGATCCCCATCGGGTGTACGATTTGCGCATGAAACTGGATGCGGCGGGTTATTACGATGATTTCGAGGTGAATCGCGTGGTCGAAGTCGAATTCAATCCGCATTCCCGGCAAAGCGATCTGGCGGCGGCTTTGGAGCCGGTGGTATCCCGGCTTTTGCATCACTACAAGGCTGCGCAGGAAAAGCTGAAAATCGCCAGGGCAGAAGATGACGCCAGGGCTACCGAGGCGGCGCAGAACGAATTGAATGCGCTGGTTTTGTTCAAGCATGACATGACGGCATACCAGCGCATGTATGCGTTTCTTTCGCAAATCTTCGATTACGGTAATACCGCTATCGAGAAACGTTTCATCTTCTACAAGCGCCTATTGCCGCTGCTGGAATTTGGGCGCGAGCGGGAAGGCATCGATCTCTCGAAAGTGATCCTTACCCACCATACGCTGAAGCATCAGGGACAAAGAACGCTGTCGCTCAACAATGGCGAGTACCCCAAACTGACACCGCTCAGCGCCTCGGGCAGCGGTTCGGTGCAGGAGAAAGAAAAAGCGTACCTCTATGAGATTATTGCCAAAGTGAATGATCTGTTCGACGGCGATGTTACCGAAAGCGACCGGTTGATCTACGTGAATAATGTCATCAAGGGAAAACTGCTGGAATCAGCCATCCTGGTTCAGCAGGCGGCGAATAATTCCAAGGAACAGTTTGCAAATTCACCCGATCTGTCGGAAGAACTCATGAACGCCATCATGGACGCCCTGGCGGCGCATAACACCATGAGCAAGCAGGCGCTCGATTCGGAACGGGTACGGAATGGCTTAAAGGAAACGCTGCTTGGGCCGGGGCGGCTTTATGAAGCCTTGCGGGCGCGTTCCGGGTTACAACAGCTTTAGCGAGACCTCTGCACGGCTACTGCGCGGCACGATAATTGCGTTAAAAATTTGCGAAAAATGCTCATTTACGCCGTGTAAACTCCGCTTTTTCGCAAATTTTTGCCTTATTCTCGTATCGCTCATGACGCCGCGCAAAGGTCTCTTAGTGTGAAGTTGACGGCAAGCCGGGTCGGTTTTGCGCAGCCGCGCAGAAATCACGCCGGAGCAAACCACGCCAGTTTCTGGTGCAGTTTGACGACTTCGCCGACGATGATCAGTGTCGGTGGCGCGAGGTGCGCTTCAGCCGCTAATTCGGGCAATGTTCGCAGCGTACCCGTGACGATTTTCTGCGTCAGCGTGGTGCCCTGCTGCACGATGGCGGCAGGCGTGGATTCCGGCAGGCCATGCGCGGTGAGTTGTGCGCACAGCACCGGCAATCCGAGCAATCCCATATAAATGACGATCGTCTGACCGGGGCGCGCCAGTGCGGGCCAGTCAAGATCGATGGTGTTGTTTTTCAGGTGGCCGGTGACAAAAATGCAGGACTGCGCATAATCCCGGTGCGTCAGCGGTATGCCGGCGTAGGCCGCCACGCCGGATGCGGCGGTGATGCCGGGTACGACCTGGAAAGGTATTCGGTGGCTGAACAGCGTTTCGATTTCTTCGCCGCCGCGTCCGAAAATGAACGGATCGCCGCCCTTCAGCCTGAGCACGCGCTGGCCTTCTTGCGCCAGTCGCACCAGCAGCTGGTTGATGGATTCCTGCGGCAATGTGTGCTGGTTGCGCGCCTTGCCTGCGTAGATGCGGGTTGCGTCGCGCCGCACCATGTCGAGTATCGCGGGCGACACCAGCCGGTCGTAGACCACCACATCGGCCTGCTGCATCAACCGCATGGCGCGGAAAGTCAGCAGATCGGGATTGCCCGGCCCGGCGCCGACCAGATAAACCTCGCCTTCGGGGGCGTCATCCTTTTCAGCGGCCAGCAATTGCTGCAAATGGTCTTCCGCGGCCTGATCCTTTCCCGCCAGTATCAGCTCGGCGAATTTTCCCTGCAACGCTTTTTCCCAAAACAGTCGCCGTCGCGCTACCTGCGTGAAATGCTGCTTGACCTGCTGGCGGAATTTTCCCGCGCAGGCGGCCAGCCGCGCATAAGCATGCGGAATCCATGTTTCCAGCCGGGCGCGGATCATGCGCGCCAGCACCGGCGATGCGCCGCCGCTGGATACCGCGATGATCAGCGGGGAACGGTCGACGATGGAAGGCATGATAAACGTGCACAGTTCCGGGTGATCGACGACATTGACCGGAATATTGCGCGCGCTGGCGAGTTCCGACACCTGCCGGTTCACCGCCGTAACACCGGTTGCGGCGATGACCAGCATGCATTGCTCCAGATGCGCGGCGGCAAATTTCTGCGCGCTGTGCCGGATTCTGTGCTGCTGCGCCAATTCGCGCAATGCCGGTTCCAGTGACGGCGATACCACATGCACCTGCGCACCGGCTTGCAACAGCAGCGCAACTTTACGCGCAGCGACTGAACCGCCGCCGACAACCAGGCAGGTCTTATTGTTGACATCCAGAAATACAGGCAGATAATCCATCGACAACTAACCCGGATCAGCGTGCGAAAGGATTTTGTCCGGTTGCCGGTGGTTGTCCGGATGAT
>JADZAR010000013.1 GCA_020852475.1 Nitrosomonas sp. | reverse complement strand
GCGGCGATAGATTGTTATCGTAACGCACTGCGATTGCGTGAGAATTATCCGGAAGCACATAACAATCTGGGACTGGGACTAAAACAGCTTAACAGACTTGACGAAGCCCGCGAACATTTTTTACGTGCTGTTGCGCTGCGCCCGGATTTTGTTCAGGCAAAACATAACTGCCTGGAGGTTGATCCGGTCTGGTGTGCACCGTTGGAGGGCAAGCAATTGATTTTGCGGCGTTATCAAGGAGGAGATGCCGCCTATCTGCATCAATGCTACAGGAATACAGCATTTATGGATTTATACAACCGGTATATTCCACGTCATCAACATATTGATGATTTGGCGGTCACGTTGTCGCAGGCCCATGAGAAGCATCCATGCCAGCTCAAAACGGTCGACTGGATTATCTTCAGGAAATCAACCCGGAAACGTATCGGTATTGCCAATCTGGTTGATATTCAATATCAGCACAGACGCGCGGAGTTCCAGATTGGTCTGCCGGATCCTGCCGATCGTGCGTGCGGGATTGCCCTGGAAGCAACCCTGCTGGTACTCGATTATGCATTCAATCGTGTGGGATTGAATAAAATTACTACAGCGGTATACGGTCACAATACATCATCTCAGAAAAATGCGCTGGCGTTAGGGTTTGTGCAGGAAAGTTACTTGCGGGAACACCTGATAGACAAAGCAAGCGGGAAGTTTATCGATGTGTTCGGTAGCAGTATAACAATGAGTGATTTTCGCAAAAATATAAAACTCTCCAAGCTGTCAAATCGCCTTCTTGGCAGGACTATTGCCGGTTTACCTGAATCCGTAAAAAGTTCTGTTTCGACAAACTATTGATCAGACAGTGTGACCTCAGCAGGAGCAGAATTTGAGCGTGCGACAATTTGCCACATTCTCAAGCTTTGATCCTGATCCTAAACTACGCCGGGGTTTCTGGGTTACTTGGTTATTTCATTAACCTCAGACAGGTTTCACACAAAAAATCAACAGAAATACATGAAATTCAAGAAGAGAGAATAATGAAAAAAATTTTATTTACGCTGCTTCCGGATAGGAGCAGGAAGAATAGTATTGTTTCACAAGCAGTTGGTCTCGTTTCGCCGTTAGTGGCAGTTTTTGCTTTAAGTTTGCCCATTCAAAATGAAGTGATCGCAGAGACGATTAAGCCCATAAAATCCAAGAATTGTTATTTGTTTGTCGCGGATCGTGTTTTTGATGGTTTTGATCTGCATCACAATGCAGCTGTTCTGATTAATCGCAATCGAGTTATTCAGATCGGCGAGTACGAACAGCTTGCCGGGCAATGTAAAAAAGAGATTGACCTTGGCGATGCGACTATTCTGCCCGGTTTTATCGAATCCCACGCGCATGTTTCGTTCCAGAATGTACCGCGTGACACCGTATTAAAGCATGGCATAACAACAGTCAGGGATACTGGCGGGCCTCTGCATAAACCAGTGGGTGGAAACGGTTCATTGCGTTTACTTAGCTCAGGGCCGATTATTCAAGCCCACGGCGGTTACCCTTTAAATGTTTTTGGACAAGCACATGGGGCTGAACATAGCACTGATGGTGCGCAATCCCATGAAAAATACGGTGGAATCGGTTTGCCGGTGGCGACTGTGGCGGAAGCAGAGCAGGCTGTGGGAGACCTTGTGGCGGGCGGTGCCGTGATAATCAAAGTTGCGCTCGAGCCGGGTGGCGAAGAAGGTGCGCCTTGGATGTCCAGTCATGGTCATGGTGAGATTCCGTCCGCGCCATGGCCATTACTGTCGCCTGAAATTCTGCAGGCCATTGTCAATAAAGCACACGCCCTCAACAAGCGCGTTCTGGCGCATGTTGGCGAAAATACCGGTGTGGAAATGGCGCTGAATGCGGGTGTTGATGAGTGGGCGCACATGCCTTGTGCGCTGATCCGTGAAGATCTGCTGCATCGCGCCGTCATGCAGGGTGTCGTCTTCGTAACGACAGTTGATACACTGTCATCCTGTGCGGGTGTGCATGCCAATATGCATGTGCTGGCGCATATCATGACACATGCGGAACAAACGAATGCCAAATTTATTTATGGATCGGAAATCGGGCATGACAATGTTCCATGGGGAATCAATGGAGAAGAAATGCGCTGGATGCTTATGCTGACCAGTGGGGAACAAATTGAATTTGCGGATGTGCTCAACGTGTTCAAAGCAGTCACTTCAGACGCCGGAAAGAATCTGGGTATTCCGCATTTAGGAACTTTGATGCCGGATGCACTGGCCGATATGGTTGCTGTCCGTGGCAATCCGTTCGAAAGATTCAAATTGCTGGAATATCCCGATCTCGTCGTTTCAGGAGGACATATCGTTGTAAATAACTTTGCTTCCGACGATAGATCAATCGGCAAGTAACGATAGGTTTCCGATCGAAAGTTGATATCGGTTATCCGCTTCAACTTTCGAAAAATTTTTAACAGATTATTGAAGAAATCTTCGGCAGTGTCGACTCAGATTGGAAATATTTATTTAGCATGGATAATCGCTGCGCTTTTGTCGATTTCCGCGTTGTGCTGCTTGTTTCGAATACGATTCTCGACAGCCTGTTAATGGAAAATGTTAATTTTATCCTTGTAAAACCACACCGATTTTGTAGTTCCAAAGATTCCATTCATCGGATACTGCATGGGTTACGAATGACCTACGTGTCAGGTTATTTATGCAGCTTCTTGATTCTAAGATAATTTAAACGTTGTTTTAGATCCTCCAGGGGTGAGTGCACCCCAAGCCCATGAGCAAGTGGCTTGATAAAACACTCAGAATCAGAAAATAATACGACTGGCCCTGATTTCTAAATCAGTGTTTTAAAGTAATTCAACCTGAGTAGATTCTGCAGCCAGTTGATTATTAAACTCTCGAATACCTTTGTTGGCGAAAACTGAGTACCTTGATGTATAGTCGGGTTTGGCTCGGTCTATCGTTGTCGGCAGATCAAGGCGAGGAAGGATCGGGCAGTTTCTTTTTTTGAAAGTGTAGAAAGGGCGATGATGATATTATACGACACGATGATTCAGGCAGGGTCGCATGTCGGAATTTCATTCGATCTAAGTAGCGCGCGATGTGATGTTTTCAATTCGAATAACTTGATATGTCAAATCAAAAAACACAAGTAATGCTGGTGGATGATCATGCCATGATGCGCCATGGTATTACATTACTTGTTAACAAGGAATCTGACATGCAAGTGTGTGCTGAGGCCGGTGACGGTGGCGAAGCTTTAGCCCAGCTGAAAAAAAATGGACGACGCGTGGATATCGTTCTGCTTGATATAACACTCAAGACTGTCCCTGGCTTCGAAGTCATTAAGGGTATGCATCTTCTGAAACCGACATTACCTGTACTTTTTGTTTCAATGCATGATGAAGAAGTTTATGCTGAGCGCGCCTTGCAGGTTGGTGGGCGCGGATATGTTTCAAAGCAGGAAACCGGCACTGTACTGTTAACCGCGATTCGCGAAGTGCTAAAAGGTAATGTTTATCTGAGCAAAAAAATGCATGCCAAATTGCTAAGAAAAATTTCAACTGGATATACTGAGCCCGAGCAATTGATTAGTACACTGACTGTCAGTGAATTTGAAATTTTTCATTTGATCGGCGCCGGGCATAGCAGTCAGGAAATCGCTAAACTGCTAAATCGTAGTGTTAACACAGTTGAAACCCATCGATTTAATATTCGTACCAAGTTAAATTTAAGGGATGGTGCTGACTTGATTCGTTATGCATCGCAATGGAATTTGGCTGAGCTGAGAAAAGCAATGTCTTAACAGTCTGTTGCTAATCGGGATAAAAATGATTCCGGTTCATTCAGGCTCGTACTCAGCCAATGGGTAAATCGAATTTTTCCAAGACGTTTACTGTTTTCTTGTTGTTTGTCCGGAATGTTTTTTGAAGGCTTTTCCGGAATCCATGAGTTTTCTTTACTAATCCGGTGTTATTGATTATCGTACAGGCGGATAAAAACTGAAAGTTATCGCTGCCGGAGATGGTTTTGTCTTAACAAAGCAGTTCAGTAAGTTTTCAGGCTTGTCCAAACTGACGCTGTCAAATGGACATCGGATACAGATGGAATTAGTATTGAAGGCCATAGTTCTGGTCAATCCTGATTTATGTTTGCCTCCTCATGCTGCTGCCGTCTTGTACCGCATATTGCTGGAGTATATTTAGAATAAATAGACTAATAATTGATTAATTTATGCCAACCTCAAAAGCGCAAGTAATGCTGGTGGACGGTCATGCCATGATGCGGCAAAGCATCGCGATACTCATCAACGTGGAGCCTGATATGAAAGTATGTGCTGAAGCTAAAGATGGTTGTGAGGCGATGGCAGCATTAAAACAAAACAGTCATGTGGATATCGTGTTGTTAGCTGTAACCTTCAGAACAGTGTCAGGTTTTGAGATAATAAAAGACATACAATCACTGTATCCTGCACTGCCTGTACTTTTTGTTTCCATGAATGACGAAGAAATTTATGCTGAGCGGGCCTTGCAGGCGGGAGCACGTGGCTACGTCATGAAGCAGGAATCCGGAGAAGTATTGGTCAAGGCTATTCGTGAAGTGCTCAAGGGCAACATTTTTCTGAGTAAGAAAATGTATGTGAAGCTATTGAATAAAATAACGATAAAGCGCTCTGACACTGAACAGTTGATCAATACGTTAACACCGAGTGAATTAGGCATTCTGAATCTGATAGGCCAGGGACATAACAGTCAGGAAATTGCCAGATTGCTTCAGCGAAGCGTAAAAACAATCGAGACGCATCGTTCAAATATTCGTTCCAAATTGAATTTGAAGGACAGCACTGAGTTGATTCGTTATGCAACGCGATGGATCAGTGGACAGCAATAGGTCTGTTAGCGAAAAGCTCAGGGGATTGTCGAGGCTATGGTTCGACAGTTTGTTTACTTACTTTCATTTTTAATCTCATCGGTGTGATTGTGATTTTTGTTGTTAATCGGATGAGAATGAATCAGATTGCCGTGGCGATGTAAATTTTCCTGCAGAGTGATTCTCTCTCGAATATGTCTGATCATTACAGAAAGGCAAAATATGACAGCGCCGAACAAAACTATTGTGGCGCCAGAGGCAACATTAAAGAAATAACTTAGATACATGCCGCCGGCACCGATCACGATACCGATTACAATAGAATATAACTGCATCAGGCTGAAACGATCGGTCATCATGCGTGCGGTCATTGCAGGCATAATTAATGCTGCTGCGATCATTGTTACGCCAACGATGTTCATGGCGACTATGACAGAGAGTGTGAGCAATACTGCAAATAATAACTGCAAGGCTTCCGTTTTTAGACCGAAAATTTGTGCCGTTTCCTGATCAAAAGTTGCAAACAGCAACGATCGGTACGACAGAAACATGATACTCATTGTGATCGCTGTAACCAGTCCAATGATCAATAAGTCGGTGTTCGTTATGCCCAGGATATTGCCAAATAATGCGGATTCGAGACTTCTGTTCAAATTCCGTTGCTGGCTGATGACCGCCACGCCAAGCGCGAAAATGGCGGTTGTGACAATGCCGATAGCGGCATCTGATTTAATTTTTTTGTTTGTTGTTAATTGATTAATCAATAGTGCAGCAAATAGCCCCATAACTCCGGCGCCAATGTAAAAATTGAAATTAAGCACGAATCCAATGACAGCGCCGCCAAATGCGGCATGAGACAAACCATGTCCGACATAACTCATACCGCGCAGCACAACATGTACTCCGATCAATCCACACAAAGCACCGACGAGAATGGCAGCAATTAAACCATGCCGGAAAAATTCATAATGAAGCGGTTCCAAAATAATTTGCATTGCTGGCGTTACGTAGTGTGCTTAAACTTTAAAGGCGTGCTGTTGGCGATCAGGTGATAGCCCCCGTGTTTAATAATGATAATGTCACTGCCATAGGTTTCGGTGAGAATGGCGTTGGTAAAAATATCGCGCGGCTTACCTTCGGCAACGATACCGTTGTTAAAACAAATTACCCAGGGCAAATGAGAGGCGACAGCGTTTAAGTCATGCGTTGTCAATATGATGGTCATGCCTTGGCTGTTAATATCACCCAGCAAATGGAGAACTTCGTGTTGCGTTTTGATATCCACGCCGGCAGTTGGTTCGTCAAGCACTAAGAGCGTGGGGTTGCTGATTAGGGCGCGCGCAAGAAATGCGCGCTGACGCTGTCCGCCGGATGTATGCGCGATATGTTGGCGCAGGCAGTTGTAAATTCCTAATTTCCCGGCCAAGTCCTCAACACGCTCGCGTTCCTCCCTGCTTTGCCATGGCAAGAGGCGTTTGCCGGTATAAAGACCCATCATAATCACATCTTCAACGGTAACTGGGAAACTCCAGTCAACACTTTCCAGCTGTGGTATATAGCCAATTTTTTTATTATGGGTTCGATCAACCGGCTGGCCGTTCAATAGTACCTGACCACAAAACACTTTTTGTGCGCCAAGAATCGTTTTAAGCAATGTTGTTTTTCCGCAACCAGTCGGGCCGACTATGCCGACGAATTGTCCTACTTCTATCTGAAGTGATAGACGCGTAAAAACAACATTATTTTCATAACTGGTGGTTACATCAATCAGTTGAATGGCAGGGTTCATCCTGCGAACTAATCAATCAGGTTACTGGTATCGATATGACTGGCACAGGCCGGATTGCCACCTAATGCTTCAGTAATAATTTTGATATTGTTGACCATCATGCCTATAAATGAATGGTTGGGTTTTTCAGGCAATTCATCATCTGAGAGTTCATCTATAAAGAAGGCGCCTGACTCACGAGCGATTTGCTCCATAATTTTGCTGGGAAAGACTTCCGATCCAAAAATCGCCAAAATTTTTTCACGTTTAATTTGCTCAATGATATGCATAATATCGCGAGGACCGGGTTCAGTGAAACTTGCCGGCTGTATAGCCGCGATAACTTCCATTCCATAACGTGGGGCAAAATAGGCAAACGAATCATGATAAGTCACCAGCTTGCGATTGCTTTCAGGAATGGTTTCGACGCAAGCAAAAATCGCTTTGTCAAGTCGGATCAGCTTGTTGATATACGTCGAAGCATTGGCTACATATAAGTCCGCTTGACGGGGATCATATTCAGTCAGTCGGTCGCGAATGATTTCCGCATACCGTATTGTCAGTGCAATATTGGGCCAAAGGTGTGGATTGGGATTGCCGTGTTCCTTAGGAAAACTGAAATCATATTGCCACTCTTCCTCGGGCAACGTTTCGTTTGCCAGTTGCACAATTGGTGTGTCGGTTTTTTTTACCTTCTCAGCCAGTTTGATTGTCGGTACTTCGAGATTCAAGCCGTTTACAATGATGATATCCGCGTCAGCCAGCGTTTTTGCATCCGTCGGAACAGGTTCAAACGTGTGTGAATCCATTCCATTCGGAACAATGCCGGTTACCGTAATCAATGAACCGCCTACGTTTTCTACAATATTGGTGATAGGCGGTACAGTGGTAACAACATGCGGTTTTTTGTTCGTCATTCCGGCTTGTGCCGGATTCAGAAACAGGCACAGCATCGTAACAAAGATCAGCTTGAGCAGTAATTGCAGTGATGGTTTATTCATGCGAGAGAGTATCGGGATTTCTCAGGACGACTGCGCGTCGGTTGCGCGGTGAATCTTCTGGCGTGTCGGAATCGGTGCTAACGGGCCGTGACTATGGCCGTGATGGTGGTGGTTATGATCATGATCATGCGTATGCTCGCCGTGATGATGTTCGCCTGTACTGTAGGCGCCTGACTCCGGTTCGAATTGCGCCATTTCTTCAATTACCGTTGCACCGAGTCCTTCGAGCATTTCCCTTAGCACACTATCCTGATAGATGCGCAGATAACCATCCGCTACCTGGGTAACAGTATGGCGGTTGCCTAAATGAAAAGCGCAGCGCAGCAGGTCGTGTGCTGAATTGCACGTAATACGGTAAGTCGGTTCATCAGCGGATATGATTTGAACGATTTTGCCGTCATCGCTGCTCAGCAAGTCGTTATTACGCAAAACTGTGCCGCGTTGCGTAAGAATGGCGACTTCCTCACCTGAAGCTAATGCAGTTCGCAGGCGGCTGTTAACACGCAACTCATAGGGTAGAACCAATTGCGCGTAGATCGGGCCGGTGTGCGATACTTTCGCATTCAATATAAGCATTGATGTTCCTTTATCTAATTCTGTGGATAACTATTTATTATTCTGTTCGAACATTTTGTCTGTTGCTGCAAGATGACCTTCGTGTCTGGGCTAGTTTTGCATCTTATTTCATCATCCAGTCGTTTTCGGAATGACCAGAACCGGAATTCTGGTCATTCTTAAAACTTTTTGTACGGTACTGCCAATAAACAAACTACCCAGCGTACCTCTGCCCTGGCCGGACATGACTATGGTATCAATAGCATTATTTTCAGCATACTTGCATATTTCTGCTGCAACGTCTTCTTCGCATACGATAGCGTCGGTGTGTACATTCGCATCAGTAAAATACTGACGAGCAATGGCGCTGACTTTCTCTTTCGTTTGTTCTAAAATTTTTTCGCGATATTCCTGAATAGCACCCGGATTAGGCATTTGTTGTAACAGACCAGGTGGTACATCGCCAGTTTGAATAACACTTAAGAGCGTGATTTGATTTTCTTTCGCTTTTGCTGCATAAGCAACCGCGGCAAATGACGCATCGGAGAAATCTGTAGTAACTAATAGTTTTTTAGAATCCATATCGAGCAGATCCTCTTCAATTTATTGAACATATATAATGATTCCTGCCTAAAATCCCTGATGATGCTGATAGATGATGCATACACACTCATACTGACTTTTCTCGTGTGGATGCCTGTAGAGTGACATGCTGGCATGTGGCATTCTCTGGTATCAGATTACTAAATCCGCTGCTAGTAGACTTCAACTCATATAAAACTGTCAATACTTTCTGATTGTGCCGGAAGTGTCTATAAATTTGATTTTTTTATCCTTCAAATTTTCAGTATCGAAATATTTCAACTGAATTGTCAGTGTTTATCTGATATTAGAGGTAGTGTCTAATACTTTGCCTTAGAAGAAAATAAAAGTTTCCCTGATTAAAAAATCACAATTTTCCTGAATTGGAAATCACAATTTTCCTGAGCAGAAAACAAAAGATTCCCTAATGACAGCAGATTGGTGGTTGACTTAATATCTTCAACCGTGGAGTATGTTGTATTAATATCCTGAATAAAATGCAAATTTATAGTCGCATTACGCTTGCATGATGAGGGGTGTTTCTTGCAATTTAAAATGTGTAATCAAATTAGTGCATATATACGAGAGCCAAAACAGATAGTTGTTTTTGTCAGGTATCTGGTTTTATTTCACTGGTGCATGCGATACAAAACAGATGCATGAATAGAATGGGAGATAGTGAATGAAGTTTATTTCTTTAGGAATGTTCCCGGCGTCCGGTATTAACAGGTACTGCTCGGAAAGTGAACAATGGTGGCAGCAGTGTCTTGGCGGTCTGTTTGTGAATTATAAGGAATTGCTTGGAAGTCTGGTTCTATTCGCGATTGTACTATTTACGGGGACGATCTATTCGTCATCTGTTTATGCCGAAGTTTCCGGTAGTAATGGTTTCAAAGCCACGCCAGGTCATGACGAAACAGGCGGTGTAGGTGACAGGGAAAAGCAGGATTGGTGGCTAAATGGCAATAACTTCCAGAGCAATCATACTCGGATAGGCGATGTAAAAGTCGGGTTCGACAAATATAAATTCCGAATGGAATATGATGATTACCGTTGGCTGACTATTGGCGCCGGTTATCGAGGTTCCGGCGTGTGGGCGCAAAATGCGCAAAACAATTATCGGGACCGGTACAGCAATGACAATGCCCGTATCTATGTGAATGGCCAGATCCATCGCTATATCAAGTTTGAATTCAATACGGAGTGTTTCTGGTGTAACAACACCGATAAAGGCGACAATCCGAAAATTCTTTTTACTGTACTGGATGCGGTTGGCAAGTTTGAATATAACCGCTATTTCAATATCTGGGGCGGGCGTATGCTGGTCCCGACAGAGCGTGGCGAATTGAGCGGCCCCTTCTTTCAAGCTACACACGATCCTTTTAAAACACCTTTTTTCTCCAGTGATTTCAGTACGCATTTCGGCGCAGGCGGAGCCGGCCGCTACGGTCGTGATGACGGCGCTACATTCTGGGGTAGTCTGGAGCCCGGTTTTGTCCCAGGCACGCTGGGCTATGCGGGCGGTATTTACCGGGGATTGAGTTCCAAAAATAATATTGGCCCCAATCAGACGGACGATGTCATGTGGGCGGGTCGCCTGACTTACAACTTTTTAAATCCCGAGCAAAATCCGGGCTATTACACAAGTCAGACTTACTACGGTAAAGCCGGTGATATTCTCGCACTTGCATTCGGTTTTTCCTATCAAAAGAATGGCGCCGGTTCACTTCAGCACAGCAGCGATTTTTTTGGTTGGGTGACGGACGCAGTATTTGAGAAAGTGCTCCCTGATAATCTGGGTGTTCTTACGTTTAATGGTGAGTATAAGAAATTTTATGCAGACTATAACAGGGCTGCATTTTTAAACGAGGGTTGTTTCTGCATTTTTGATGGACAATCCTGGACGGTCACCGGGCTCTATTTAATTCCGGCCAAAATTGGAATTGGCCAATTTCAGCCATACGGCAGATTTACCAGCGTACAGCCCGATAACAGCAGCAATCGTGAAGAGATTGAAGGTGGGGTGAATTATATTATCGATGGCTTCAATGCCCGAGTTTCAGCCTATTATCAATATGGCGACCTGTTTACGAAAGGTTTGAACTACGCGCCAGATGCTTTTGGGGAAAAGGTCAATGTTTTTAAACTGTCATTCCAGATACAAATTTAGCGATCGAAAAATTTGCACAGCATAAATAAAAAGCGGTATGGAAGTTTATGCATTAATAATTTATGAAAAATGTCTATTTATCCAAATTTTCAACACATTCCAGAAACAGGGGCTTCCGTTATTGACAAAATAAGCAACAGTCATCAGTCGAATCTTAAGCCGGTGCAACCAAGCTCGGATACGAAACCGGATGCGAGTATTTTTCTGGCATTTGATAAAGAGGCTGGAAAATCCAGATTGGCTTTACGTCAACATTTTGGACAACTCTATGTGCAAAAGCCTTTTTATCCCGAGGGTCCGGAAGTTTGCCATATTGTACTAGTTCATCCGCCTGGTGGCGTTGTCGGGGGTGACAGACTCGAAATTACCAATCATGTCGGAACCGGTGCCAATGTACAGGTGACAACGCCGGGCGCCGCAAAATGGTATCGCTCCAATGGTCATGTTTCATACCAGAATGTGACACTTGACGTAAAAACAGGCGGTGCAATGGAATGGCTGCCGCAGGAAACAATTTTTTTTGACGATGCGCGGGTTGAACTGGCTCAAAACGTTAACCTGGAAGCGAAATCAACCTATATGGGTTGCGAGATTTTTTGTTTTGGCCGCACTGCTCATGGTGAATCGTTTAATTCGGGAAGAATTAGGCAAAAATTCAGCATACGTCGCGACAATAAATTGATCTGGTATGAACAGCTTAATTTACGCGGTGGTGACAAAGCGATGCGCAGTTCGCATGTTCTGGCGAATAAAACTGTCTGCGCTACGCTGCTGGCTGTGAGCGATTCAATTCATTCCAGCGATCTGATCAATGCGCTGCGCAGCCAGATGGTTGACGTTGACCATAATGCCGGAATGCTCGGCGTTTCTCAGGTAAAGTCAGTGATTGTGGCGCGTTATCTGGGCAATTCCAGTGAAGTTGCACGAGAAGTGATGTTAAAACTCTGGGGTATTTTGCGTCCGGCTTTACTCGGGCGCATAGCCGAAGTTCCACGCATGTGGAAAACCTGAACAATACAGCTCGGTTTTACAGTACGTGTTTTATCGTTTCATGCATTTTTAATAACCAAGATACAAGGAGGCAATCATGGACCTAACACCAAGAGAGAAAGATAAACTGCAAATATTTACGGCGGGATTGCTTGCGGAAAGGCGCAAGGCGCGCGGTGTAAAGCTGAACTATCCGGAAGCAATTGCATTGATTACTTGTGCCGTTCTGGAAGGCGCCCGTGACGGACGCACGGTTGCTGAACTCATGTCCGAAGGGGCGCGTGTATTGACGCGTGCGGATGTCATGGAAGGTGTTCCTGAAATGATCCACGACATTCAGGTTGAAGCAACATTTCCGGACGGTACCAAACTGGTAACCGTTCATAACCCGATATCCTAATCTTTCTAGAAGGAGAATATGACCATGATACCTGGAGAAACCCTCATCGAGGCTGGTGAAATTGAATTGAATGCCGGCCGCAGAACCAAAACGATCCGTATCGCCAATACCGGAGACCGGCCCGTGCAGGTTGGTTCGCATTTTCATTTTTTTGAAGTGAACTCCGCGCTGAGTTTTGACCGGCAGGAAGCCTATGGCATGCGATTAAATATTATGGCGGGTACTGCGATTCGCTTTGAACCGGGACAGGAACGCACTGTCGAGCTCGTTGATCTTGCTGGGAGCAGAATAGTCTATGGATTCAACCAAAAAGTTATGGGATCGCTTATTTAATCGCATCGGCGATAAGCGACAGCCACAGGATAAACAAT
>JADZAR010000012.1 GCA_020852475.1 Nitrosomonas sp. | reverse complement strand
GCCAAAATTGCTAAAATCCGTCGTTTGACGCAGGATCAAATATTCTGATTGATTGTTGCGGCAGAATTATCCAGTGCAGGATTGGAAAAATTAAACCGCTTTGTTCTAAAATTAAGACATTATTAAAATCCAGATTCTGCTACAGCGTCGTGTTCCCGCGAAAAATGCTTCCTTATCTATCCACGTTATGCTGCGTTAACAGGCTCGTTTCTGTTTGGTCTAAAACACGCGATTATTAAAGACGACTTCAAGAATATTCCAACATGAGCATCGTCAAATTACAGCGCGTTACGTTATGCGGTATGGTGAACGAAAAAGCAACCGTTCTGGATCAATTGCAGTGCTTGGGATGTCTGCATTTGAGTCCTCTGCGCGCAACAAGTCAGACAGATGGTGAAGCCGCCAGTGAGCGTCCCGAGATCGCTTACCGCGCATTGCGTCATCTGAGCGATACGCCGGATAAGCGTTTGCAGGTTCGATCCGATCCGGATTTCAATATGGAAGCGGTAGTGGAAAAAGCAGAAGAAAACCGTCTGGCATTGATAGCGGCGCAACGGCGCCAGGAAGAGCTGGAGACACATATCCGTCTGCAAATTCCCTGGGGCGATTTTATACCGCCCAAGCCGGATGAGTTGGGTGGCTATAAACTTTGGTATTACCAGGTGCCCAGCTATCAGCTTACCCAGATTGCTGATGATTTGATCTACCAAATTGTGCAGCGCGATGACCGCTTTGCGTACGTGGTGGTGATCAATCAGAACGAGCCGGCTCCGGGCTTGATGCCCGTGCCGCGCAGTTTGGTCGGACATCGCTCGCTTTCCAGTCTGTATCATTTGCTGGAGCGTAACAGCCAGCACATTGAGGAATTGAATTTCGAGCGCATCAGTTTAACCCGCTGGGTTTTTCTGATCAGTCAGCATCTTGCTCGCGCCGAGGATCAGGCTGCACTGCGGCATGCTGTCAATATCAGCTGGGAAGAGGGCAGTCTGTTTGCGGTGCAGGGCTGGATTGCCGTTTATCGTCTGACCGAAATACGATTATTCGCCGAACGGTACCGCCTGGCATTGCTGATTGAAGAACCCGAAACCGGCGATCGTCCGCCGACACTGTTGAGTAATCCAGCGGCGCTATCCGGTGGTGAGGATATGGCGCGTTTTTTTCAAACGCCGGATTATCGCGACTGGGATCCTTCGCGCGTATTATTTTTTTCCTTTGCTTTGTTTTTCGCGATGATTATGGCGGATGCGGGTTATGCGCTGGTGCTGGGTTTAGCGCTGCTCGCCGGTTGGCGGCGTTTAGGCCGCAGTCAGGGCGGGCGGCGTTTGCGTAGTCTGTCGGTAGCTACGCTGAGTATGGCGTTGGGCTATGGTGTGCTGGTCGGTAGCTATTTTGGTGTCAGTCCTGCTGAGGATAGTGTATTAGCGGTGTTGAACCACCTGGATATACATGATTTTGACTTGATGATTACACTCTCGGTGGTGATCGGTGTCTTGCACTTGATGCTGGCGAACGGGATGAAGGCCGCTTATCATTGGGGGCATTACAGTGCCTGGGTGGCGGTGGGCTGGAACGGTTTTCTGCTGGGCGCGGTCATGCTCTGGTTGACAAAAACCGGCGCTTTGTCGGTTATATTGGTCAACGTGAGCTGGATTTTCATCGCTGTTGGGCTGCTGCTGGTGATTTTTTACGCCGGCGGCGATCGGTCTGTACATAATGCCAAGGATGCGATGTCACGCCTGTTGAGCGGTATTTATGCGCTGACGCATGCGACCCAAGCGTTTGGCGATGTACTTAGTTACCTGCGTTTGTTTGCATTGGGTCTTGCCAGCTCTGCTCTGGCGGTGACCTTTAATCAGCTTTCCAGTGATGTGATGCAGGCAATGCCGGGGGTGGGTATATTGCTGGGCTTGTTAATTCTGTTACTCGGACATGTTCTGAATCTGGCGTTGGCCGTTATGAGCGGGGTTGTGCATGGCCTGCGCCTCAATTTTATCGAGTTTTATAATTGGGGGTTGTCGGACGAAGGATATCCCTTTCGCGCATTTAAGAAAAAGGAGCTTCTACATGAGTGAGTTTATGATAATGCTCGGCTGGTTGGGTCTGTATGCGCCGATGGCGTTGAGTGCGATAGGCAGCATTATAGGCTGTGCAGTGGCGGGTCAGGCCGCTATAGGCGCGATGCTGGAAACCGAATCCGGGCACGGCAAGTATCTGGGTGTTTCGGCGATGCCATCTTCGCAGATCATCTACGGAATAGTCGTGATGCTTACGCTTAACCGGGAGATGACCGAGACCAGCGCCGCCGGTATTTTCAGTATCGGACTGTTGTCGGGAATTGCACTGTTAGCCAGCGCGGTTTATCAGGGACGCTCTTGTGCCGCCGCAATTAATGCATCCAAAGCTAAGCCCGAAATCTTCGGCTTATCGCTGGCGCCGGCGGCAATTGTTGAAGGCTTTGCAGTGTTTGCATTTATTTTTGCGCTGGTTATTAGCGCCGGTATTCCGGCTTGAGTGAAGGGACTGTACGATGACAGACCAAAAAACAGATATGCCGGGTAAGGTTTCCGCCGGCGTAGAGCAGCTCATTCAACAATTACGTGAAGATGGCGTGAAACAGGGGCGTGAAGAGGCACAGCGTATTATGGAGAATGCTGAGCGTCGCGCCGCCTGGCTTACCAATCAGGCTCGCGAACAGGCGGATGAGATGTTGATCAATGCCCGTGATGAAGCAGAGCGTTTGCGGCGTTCAGGTGAAGAGGCTCTACAGATTGCCGCACGCGATGCGGTGTTGAAGATGAAGAGTTTTCTCAGCGAGCGTTTTGCTGTTGAAGTGCGGCGCTTAATTGGCGTGCAGCTGCATGATGAGGCATTGTTGCGCGAGCTGATTCTGACCGTAGCCGGACGACTGCGTGATGATATAAGACTGGATCAGGTGAAGCAGGTCGAGGTGTTATTGCCGCGCGACGTGATTGGATTGGATGAATTGCGTCACAATCCGGAAACGCTCAAGGAGGGCAGCCTGAGCCATTTTGTGCTGGCGGTAGCGCAATCATTGCTGCGCGACGGAGTGACTTTCAGTCATGGTTCGCCGGATCAATGCGGCATTACGCTGCGTTTGAGCGGAGAGGCACTGGAAGTGGAATTGACCGACGAAGGTATAGCCAGACTGCTGCTCGCTCATTTACAGCCGCGTTTCCGTGCGCTGCTGGAAGGCGTTGTGCGATGATTCTGGAAGACAGCACACGCTACGCTTTGCTGCTCTGTAGCTTGCCTTATCTGCCGCCGCCATTGCGTGAGGAGCGTTTTATTCCGCCATCACGAATCCAGATCAACAAGGCGCTGAAGCTGCTCAGTGTGGAAGATACAACCCGCATGCAGCGTATCAACGCGGTATTGCACTGGAGTCACTTGCCGATTGAACGTGATGATGCGGCGATGATGGTTGAAGCGGAAAAGCTGTTGCTGGAAGAGCCGAGTGCTTTTCTGCGCGAAATGGTGTTGGAGCGGCTGGAATTGCGCACATTCATTGCGGCAATGCGTCGGCGTGAACTGAACTGTATGCCGCAAGCCGGTGAGTACTGGGGAATTGGCCGCTACACCCGGCGTATACTGATGCATTGGCACGATCCGGCCTTTGGACTGGGTCATGTTTTCGGATGGCTCAATGAAGCCGTGCGTCTGCTGCGCAATGGCAACACGTTGATGCTGGACAGGCTATTGATGCATGAATCCTGGCGGCGCTTGCAGCGTGTGGAAGATTGCCATAATTTTGGCTTTGACGCAGTGGCGTTGTATGTGATGCGCTGGAATATTCTCGATCGTCTTTATCGTCAGCGTGAAGACGCTGCGGTCATTCGTTTTAAATCCATGGTTACTGATGCTTTGAATGGCCAACAACTCATTTTTGAACCCGAGTCGACGGGCGGATAACCATGGTGAAAGTTGTGGTGACCTCAGTTTCGGGCGATATCGTCGGCATTGAAGCTTCGGCGGAGCAAGGCGAGCGTGTGTCATTAATGAAGAATGAGGTGGTGTATCTTTGCTCCGCCAATGGTGAACGACTGGCGGCGGAGTTGCTCAAAGTGCGCGGCAATCGAGGTACGGTGCAGGTATTCGAGGACACGCGGGGCCTGGCCGTGGGGGATTCGGTAGAATTGACAGGTGAAATGCTCTCGGTGGAACTCGGGCCAGGCTTGCTCGCGCAGGTCTATGATGGTCTGCAAAATCCGTTAAAAAGCATTGATGAACGTTACGGTATATTTTTGCCGCGCGGTGCTGAGGTCGATAAGCTGGATCGCCGCAAGAAATGGTCTTTTACGCCACTGGTTGATGCTGGTGTCAAATTGCGCGCTGGACAAACATTCGGTACGGTGCAGGAAGGCAGTTTTATCCACCGAATCATGATTCCTTTTGATCAACGCGGCGAGGTCGAAATTACCTGGATTCAGCAAGGTAATCTGACCGTAGATACGCCGATTGCCCGGATTCGCGATGAGCAAGGCAGGGAGCGCACTATGTCGATGGTGCAACGCTGGCCTGTAAGGCGGCCGATTACCGAGCATCTGCTGCACAGCCGTCAGTGCCAGCGACTTTATCCTGATCAACCGTTGATTACGACATTGCGATTGATCGATACTTTTTTTCCAATCGCATTGGGAGGCACTGCCTGTATTCCGGGTCCGTTTGGCGCGGGTAAAACTGTGCTGCAGAATCTGATCAGCCGTTATTCTGCGGTGGATATTGTCGTCGTCGTGGCCTGCGGAGAGCGTGCGGGTGAGGTGGTGGAAACCATACACGAATTTCCCATACTGATGGATCCCAGAACCGGTGGTTCGTTAATGGATCGCACGATTATTGTCTGTAATACTTCTTCAATGCCGGTAGCTTCACGTGAGGCGTCGATTTATACCGGGATCACACTGGGCGAATACTACCGCCAAATGGGATATCACGTATTGTTGATTGCCGATTCGACTTCACGTTGGGCGCAGGCGATGCGGGAGACTTCTGGTCGCATGGAAGAGATTCCAGGTGAGGAAGCATTTCCGGCTTACCTGGATTCGACAATCCGCAATGTTTACGAGCGTGCTGGTGTGATTCGTAACAGTGATGGCGGTCAAGGCAGTTTGACGATTATCGGCACTGTATCTCCTGCTGGCGGCAATTTTGAAGAACCGGTTACGCAATCTACGCTGGCTACAGTTAAAACTTTCCTCGGCCTCTCCGCTGAACGTGCTTACAAGCGTTTCTATCCTTCGGTGGATCCGCTGCTTTCCTGGTCGCGTTATCTTGATCAATTGCGTGGCTGGTACGAAAAAGAACTCGCGCCTGGCTGGATTGCTCGAGTTGAACGCATGCTGGAGTTGCTGCATCAGGGAGATGCTGTTTTGCAGATGATGCAGGTGACCGGCGAAGAAGGTATTACGCTGACGGACTATCTCGTTTATCAGAAAGCCTTGTTCCTCGATATGGTTTATCTGCAGCAGGATGCCTTTGATCCGGTTGATGTCTCGGTTTCTTTGGAGCGCCAACGGAAATGCTTCGAACTGGTTTACACAATCATCGATAAAGAATATGTCATGGAGGATAAGTCGATTGTGCGGGAGTTCTTCACGCGTCTGACAGGCTTATTCAAGAATTTCAACTATGCTCGCGAGGATTCTCCAGACTACCAGCGTTATCTGGATGAAATCCGTAATCTGGCCAAACTATAGAGATAGCGGAAATGCTTACTCATATCCAATTGTTCGGCAGCGAATCTGGCGGTTTATGCAACTTTAGTACAATTAGCAAGTCTATTTATGCGTGTATAATTTCGCATCAAACTTTCGGAATATCGTCCCAAACAGGGATATCAACCAAATGGTTACTCACAACAAGAAATATCAGGCAAAGTTATTTGCGCCATTTGCGGTTTTAGGTATCTGTACAGAAGAAGACTGGTTAACCGAAATCGATTATTTGCCGATAGATACGCCATTACAGAAACCGGATACACGCTTGGCAAAAGAAGTTTGTGCGCAATTGCAGGCTTATCTGTCTAACCCGAGATTTATATTTGATCTTTCGCTGCATATCAATGGTACGGTTCATCAACGCAGGGTGTGGCAGAAAATTCAGGAAATACCGAGTGGGCAGACGACCAGCTATGCGGAGATTGCCGCAGTAATACATTCCGCACCCAGAGCGGTAGGACGAGCCTGCGGAGCGAACAAAATCCCAATTATTATTCCGTGTCACAGGATTATCGCCAAGAATGGTGGATTGGGCGGTTTTATGAATGCCAGTGAAGGTGATCCTTTGGAAATTAAACGTTGGTTATTGAAACATGAAAGTATCTGAACAAAATGCTGCAATTTTTGACGAATTCTTCGATACGCTATGGCTCGAAGATGGTCTCGCACGTAATACACTGCAAAGCTATCGTAATGACCTGCAGGTTTTTGCGGACTGGCTCAGTCGTCATAACAACCATAAGAAAGAGTACATAATTGATGCAACGCATGCGGATTTGCTTAATTTTCTGGCTTCGAGAGTAGATGCGAAGAAAAAGGCCAGCACCACCAGCCGTGAATTATCCAGTCTGAAGCGATTTTTCCGCTATTTGCTGCGTCAAGGAAAAATCGCGATTGATCCGAGTTTGAATATCGCAGCACCCAAGCTGATACGCAATTTGCCTGAAAGCCTGACTGAACAGGAAGTCGAACTGCTACTGCAGGCGCCGAATTTGAACAGTTCGCTAGGTTTGCGTGACCGGGCTATGCTGGAAGTATTGTATGCCAGCGGATTGCGAGTATCAGAGTTGATTAATCTGAAATATTCTCAGGTCAGTCAGGACATGGGTGTGGTCAGGGTGATGGGTAAAGGCATGCGAGAACGCCTGACGCCGCTCGGTGAAGAATCCATGGAATGGCTGAATCGCTATACCCGGCAAGCGCGTCCTCTGTTACTGCAGGGTATCGTTACCGATACTGTTTTTGTTACGGCTC
>JADZAR010000011.1 GCA_020852475.1 Nitrosomonas sp. | reverse complement strand
TCCAGTGCAGCCTGAATGCTTTCACCCGGCGCAACGGTGAGGGTGCAACAACCGCCGCAAGCCGGCGGCCAGTGGGTACGGCAATCCTGCTCCGCATCGGGGAAGGTGACAATGGCCAGACGCGCGTAATGGCGATGAATGCCGCGTGGAGGCGCATCTGTAAATGTTTCCACCGACGTGTTCGCCGTACGCGCCGCGGATACCCAGTAATCGCCGCTATGGAATCCACCCCCCGCGGGGTCGAGACCAAACCGGATTTGAACACCCTTTTCCAGCACCACCCACACCCCTGCCGCCGGAACCGGAATCAGCCCCGTACTGCCGACATCGTCCAGATTGACAATGACATTGCCATCGACATCGCGCACGGTGCCCTGCTGATCCCAGCGCCGCACACGGGTATGGCGCGCAGCCAAGGTATCATCGCCGCCCGCCGGAATCAGGTCCGCTGGCAAGGCCGGTGAAAACTGGACCGTCTGCCTGGCGTTATCGACCGTGATTTGACGCATCACCCCGCGGCGCAGCACTGGATCGCCATTCTCGCCATTGAGTTCGCGCCGGTCATCGAGGATTTCCACCCAGTCACCCGTATTGAAGCGCAATACCGCGTCGCGCCCCAGACTGGCCAACTTAAGTTCAGTGCCGGCAGCAGTCTGGGACACGATTTCCACCACCGGGCTGGCCACACTGGCGTTATCGCGCGACCATTTGAATGTTGCCGCGCCCACGGCGCCGCCATCGTGAATCTCGATGCGGTAAAGCTGATTTTCCAGTCCGCGATAACCGCCGCTCGGCGGTAATTCACACGGATCAAGATCAGGCGGCACACCTTCCGCCTTGATCGACAGACGGCCGCCGGAAGACTGAGTCAGCGCCTGCCATGCCGGGAACTGGCCATCCGGCGTGGTGCAATCGACACTGCCAACATTACCCAGCAGGCGCACCTGCCACACGGTTTGCCAGCGTGTCGTGGTATCCACGCCGACCGCATTCTCGACGATTTCAGGACGTTGCAGATAAGTCAGTTCACGCGACCACACTTCCAGGTAGACCAGATGCGGACCACCACCCGGCAGTGCAGGCGGCGCGGAAAAATAGGGCTGCTGCTGGTAGGCCAGCGCGGTTTGTCCGCGCAACTCCGCCAATACTGCATCGAATTCCACTGCGCCGCCGCCATGGTTCTCCGCCAGCAAGCCATCCACATACATGCGGCCACGGCCGATGGTCATATCGCCGCCAGCAGCCTCGATCTTGAATGCATCCGGCGTTTGCGGAGACACCACCGCCACCCCCCTCATCCCCGGTACCGGCTGCACGCCGAACGTATCCACGCTTTCCGCGCGCAACCGCCGGTCCAGCGCAGCCATCCCTTCATTCCAATCCGAGTCCAGCTGCACTCGTCCCTGCTGCATCCACACACTCGCAATATCCGTGCGCGGATCGAAGCGAATCCGGCTGTAATCTCCACTCATGTTAGCTCTCCCTTTGTGGTAATCCTACTGATCCCATGCATAATCTTCTCAGAACCTATCCAAGATCGCGATCAAGGACAGGTTCTAACTGCCATAAATCAAACCCGCTTCGAGACCAAAACGTAGATACTCTTCCATTCTCACCTGCAAATTGGTTTCACGCTGCGGTTGATACAAACCATGCAATACACCCATCTCGCTTTCATCATGCGCGCCCCGGCGGATCTTGTCCGAGGTCACCTGCTGCAACTGGCAATAACCCGGATCGCCATAACGCAGCGAAGTGAAATGTGGCCGGATTGACTGATCGCCTTCCTCAGGCTGGCAGCGATAGCGGTGCGGCGTGCGCGATCCGGGCGGAATATAAGAAAAGCGGATGCAGCCCTGCTGTCGGCGTTCCACCCAGAGGGGCGCTTTCCAGCTATCGCTCTCTGCCAGTGCGGCAACAAAAAGGCAATCGCTCGCCAGGGCAATCTGCCGGGCGTGCACTTTGCCGATCACGGTACAGCTCTCCAGCGTCAATTCTCCGCCCGGCATCAGCGTATCAGCGCCGGGTGCTCGGCAGGCAATCAAATTCTGCGCGGTCGCATCGAGAATACATTCACGCAATGTCGCTTCAGCATCTTCGGCGAGATGCAAAGGGGCGGTAATACAGCGTTCCAGTTCGATCCTGGCGAAAGCATGATGCACGACCAGACCGGGATCGTCCGCTTGTGGCGGCGAACCATCGCCCTGGGTACGTGGCCCCGGCACCAGCGTACAATCCCGCAGCACGAGATAACGCGGTTGCGCGTCGGCAAAAGCGGCCATTATCAGCGTGCCGCCTTGAATGACCCAGCCATCCAGAATCAATGTCGCTTCCGCACCGAGGTCAAGTTCAATTTCGCCATCCGCGACCAGCAGCGGACGCGCACCGTTAACTGCGCGCACCACTGCTGTTCTGCCCGCATTGACGGTAATGACGGGTGTCTCGACATAGCGATAGCTGTCGCGCGCTTCCACCGTCCCGCCATCCTGCACGGCATCCAGCGCCGGCTGCAACGCTGCGCCACCCTGCACGGCGTGTACCGGCGAAACCGGTACGGCAGGATCACCGCGCTCATATTCACCCCCGCCGATCGCCATGGTAAAACCATAATGGAAACTGACAAGCGGCGGCGAAGCAGGGAGATCCGCAAAGGCGATACGGCCCAGCACCGGATCAATGGCCACCACCCCGGAACCCGCCGCAGGCTGATGCGCCCAGGCAATCACATTCCCGCCGCCATCCTGGATATCACTGAGATCGCAAACGTGAATCTGGTGACCGGCAATCTGTTGCGGCGGGCTGCCATCCAGCTCCAGCCACAGACTTTTCCTCGCACCATAATAATCATCACGATGCGCTTTCAGCCAGCGACGCGCAAGCGGCATGGGCACATTGCCCGGTTCGGCGAGATGGCTGATTTCAACTTCCGTTTCCGGCGTGTTATACAACGCCATATCCACGCCGAGCGGATTGAAACGGAAACGCAGTCCACCGCCGATATCGGGATCCTCCACCGCAGGCGAGCGTGTCAGCGGAAAAGCCCGTACGCGCCACAATGTGATTCCGATATTGGGAATATGATGACGCGCTGCGCCCGTGTCGATATGCCGCACGTCCACGGTATGCGCAAGCGTATCGAAAGCGCTGCCCCGCCAGTAGAGCGCCGCCCAGTTACGCAGATCAGGCGCGTAGTGCGCCTGAAGGCGCACATGATTCATGTTTTGCGTCCAGCCCAGCAGTTGGAAAAATTCCACCGCGCGCGCCGGCCAGCCGGTCACGTCACGCGCGAGCTGCTCGAGCATGGCGGCGGTTCCCTTGCGGCGGCGGTAACGGATGGTATTGGCCACATCAGTACGCGGTGAAGCGACATTAGGCGCCACGCCATGCAAGCTGCGATAACCGATCAGATCACCGATATAAGGCGCCACCCAGGGTGCGCAGGTCTCGATGAACTGATCGTCATAGAGCTGCGCCAGATTTTCTTCCATCGCGGCCACCTGTTCAGCAATGACCGCCAACAGCTCACGCAGTGGATAACCTTGCTCCGCATCGCGGATACGGTGGATGGCCGGCAGTAATGCATAGAGACGGTCAGCCGTATTCACTGTACTCATGGCATTTCCTCCAGATAATCAAGTGGCCCCGTATCGAGCAGCAGCAATGCCGACGCAACTGCGCTGCCTGATCCGTCGACAGTTGCAGCGCCGGGAATCAGACGTTCTTCCAGGGCAATCGCCGTTCCGCGGTAGAACCGGTCCAGATCGACACCCACCACGCCGGCTACTGCCTGCGCAATCGCGATGATCTCGGAACGGGCAACCGTCTGACCGAAATCACGGGCACCGAAGGCAAACGCGGCACGCAAAGCAACTTCCGCGTTTTTCAATACTTGGTCGAGTTCATGATCCGGGTGGCGTTTGATGCGCAAAGCCAATTTAAACGTTGTTTCGTGATAAGCGATGGTTTCACAATGCACCAGCGGATCACCGTTTTGTTTGAGTGCATTGCGCAATTTGGCCAGCGTTCCCTCTGGCGGTTGCCCTCCATCGTCACCCGCCACGGTAATCACAATCGTGCGCCCTGCGCGGGTATTCAGCACGGCAGCCTGTGCTTTGGCAATACCGGTATAAGCGCGTGCAAAGTCTTCATAATCCTGCAATGAAACCACGCGCCCCAATGTACGCACGCCCAACGGCATATTACGGCGCGCATGATTGATGCTGTCCGCGTCAACACCGCCTTCCGCCGCCACCGGATTGCTGACCGCTTTCAAACCCAAAGGCCGTGTCAGCAACTGCGCAAGCTGACCGCGCTGCAGATTGCCCATGGCGCCGATGCCTTTGCGATAGACCACGCGCACATTCTCCTGTCCTGTCGGTAATCGCGCGCCACGCTTGCCATCGCCGAATTGAATCGTGCCTGCACCCTGCTCGTCGACATGCAACACATAAACCGGATCATTGGCCTTGGCAGCGAACAACGTCGGTGTTTCATCCCAGCGGACATCATTGACCCGTACTTCCAGCGCGGCCTCGGCACCCGTTTCATTGTCTGCGCCGGTATGGGTAAGCGGAATGTGCTGGAGCGTAAGTCGTTGATGTGTTTGATGCGCCGCGCCGCTTCCCAAGGTTTGCCGCACTGTTTCGCCATGCGTCGCCCGCGCGACATTGGCATAAACCCGGACGGAATCGCGCTGATAACTGTTGCGTAGCGCAGCGGTAAAGAACAGCCGCGCCGCATCGCCATCCGGCTCGGTTTTCAACAAGGTCAGCACTTCGCTGTCTTCCAGACCGCTTGTCGTGATACCGCTGAGTATCAACGACCGTTCCGGCGTCAGATCTGCCACCGGGTGGTCGATACGCAGCGAATCACCGGCCACATCAGCTGTTATCGGTGCTTCAGCCAGTTCCAGCAACTCACTGCCGGTAAATACGGCGGTTTCGCGTAACCGCGCATTGAACAGTTCACGCAGATTCTCACCCTGAACTGTCAGGCGCGTGGTTTTACTTGTCAGCATGAAGCTGGCGCGCGCATCTTCGCCTGCCGTGACCACCTGATACACCTCCTGATATTCCGGAATGGACAGCACAAGCCAGCTGCCGGGCACGATTTGCGGATAGACGGCATCCAGGTGCAACGTGTGAATATTGCGCGGATAAAGCCGTGCCTGCGGAATAATCTGCTTACTCTGGCCGGGCGGCAGCCAGGATAATGTAATCACCGCCGCACCGGTATTTTCGTAAAATTCCAGCCTGATGTCATATTTCTTATCTGCAACCAGCGAAATACTCCCACTGTTCTCGGTCGCGCCATGATGGGTCCAGTTGTTGATCAGCAACTGATTGTTCACCCACAAGCGCACGCCATCATCCGACGTAGTGTAAAACGTATAGACACCCGAGACAGGCGCATGCACCCAGCCGGTCCACCGCACCGAGAACGTATCCGCGCCGATCTGCGGATGCGGCGCGCCCGCCCCCCAGTTGAAATTCACGGTGGCATCCGTACGGGTTGCCTTGCGGTTAGTCAGATTGCTGTTATCAAAATACTCGCCATACAAGCCCGTCCCTGTCGCAGTGCTGACGGGCGGATCGGAAACATCGGCAATGGTGAAACCGGGCCATTGCGTATCGGTAATCACCGCCCCGGCAGGCAAACCCAGATAACCCCGCTTGACTTCATCGGACATGACACGCCAATCGGGTGCCTGATGACCAAACAGCGCAGTCCGCAAACGCAGCGCATACACTTTCGGATTGGCCGCGGGCGCAACGAAAGGTGCGACGGAACCCAATCCCCGTTCCAGCGTTACGACCGTGTGATTGGCCACACCATCCGGCACGGCGCTTTGTATGCGCCGGAAATCCCAGCGCTCGCTGCCGGAATCGAGCACACGCTCGCTGCCGACAAACAGCAGCGCATCGCCGGTCTTCAGTTGATTGGCGGTTCCCTTGAGATAAACAACCTGCGTCCCAAATACCGGGATGACCATTTCACGTATTCTGGCTTTAAATACATTCCACGCCGGCCGTGCTTCCACAGACTCGGCGGTCTCGAAAATTTGCGGCTTCTCATCCGGCCCGGGCACGCTTTGTACCTTGACCCCTACCGGCAATGTCACTTTATCGGGTACGCCGCTGACCTGTCCGGGATCGTTGCTGACAGCCTGCAGCGGCGGTTCCTCCAGCGTAAAGGCAAGCCAGGTCTCTGCCGCGACACCCGGTTTGAGACGATAACCGATCAATCGCGCCAGCGCATTCATGGACAACCGTTCACTGGCGGTACGCAGATAGGATTCATTCGCCAGACGTTCCTGATAAAAACTCAGCACATCGGCCATACAGGCATACGCATCCAGCAGCGCAATGGAAAAATCATCCCGGTCACGGGTACGCAATTTCGCCAATGCCGGAAAATCTTTGGACGACAATCGCGCTTGCAGGCTGGCAAACACCTGACCATGCGTCCCGATACGGTAAGCGATTGCAGTCAGGCCGGGACGGTTAACAATCGCGATAGGCGATTGCGTACTGACACCCTCACAGCAATTACACGCGTTTTGCAGGGCATTTTGCGGTATCAGGCTCTCGTCGCTCATTTACCCCCTCCTATCGACAGTTTCAAGACGCCTCGTTCGGGAAAGTTAGGATCGTTATCCAGTCTTGCAATCTCCAGGCGGCTGATCGTCAGCACACCATCATCCAGCGGTTTAGGATCAGGTGGAACGCGTAATCGCCGAAAAGTCGTGATCACTACCGCTGCAACGCCCTGAACCGCCTGCGCCGCTTCATACAGCGCACTGAGGTAGACCGGCTGACCAAACGTGAAACGATCGGGATGGAACACGGCGCGCGAACCATCGGCCAGCCATCCCCTGCTGAATACACGCATCAATGCGGCATGCACATCGGCACGGAAATAATCCGCTTGCACACAGATGGTCATACCCAGCTCCAGCGGCACATAGCGCGGCCCGTCGATTTCCAGGTCGTAACCCGCCATGCGATAACGTTCGATGTGATCGCGAATAAGCTGCTCATAGACCGCATCCACCTCGCCGCCACCTTTGCGGTCAACGGTCAGAAACACCGTGTACCAGCTGCCCGTCCAGCGAAATGTGGCGGCGGCGCGCTGCACACTGGGGTGACGCTCGGCAACTTCGGCATAGTCTTCCGGTGTGACGGCGCGTTCCTGGATGCGAAAAGCTTCGGGCGCATCGCGTTTGATTTCCTCGGCACTTTCCGGTTCGACGCCGCCTTGTGCGGGCAATGGATTGGACACCTGTAACAGCCGTGCATCGTGGCTGACAATATGCACAATGGATTCCAGGCCGATATTACCTGCAACGCCATTACCGACACGGTACGTCGCCGTAAAAACCGTATCGCTGTCAGGCCGCTTGCCGTGAATATCATCGCCAAAACGCAGATAAGCGCTACCGTCATGCTCGCTTTCCACGACAAACTCCGTCGCACTGGCGTCACTCGCCAGTAAATCCGTACGCGGCTGCCAGATATCCGGAATACTCTGGTACTGGCTTGCCAGGGAGATAGCCGGACGCGCCCGCCCGGGATCGGCAACAGTGATGCGCGCGGCTGCGGCTGCCAGTGGTGAAACCTGGATCTGGCCACTCTCCAGCTGTAAACGATAGGCACTCACCCCATCGGCAACCGACCACAGGCCATCCCCACCCTGTACCGCCACCGGCCCTGCCTCGAACACCACGCCTTGCGCTTCCAGTGCATCCTCCAGATCCGGCGTGAAGGTACGCGACTGCAACGCCGCGATGATGGCGGCAGTCGCCGTAAAACCGAATAATCGTTCAGCAGTCAGCGGCAAGGCATGGGTGAGCGGACGCGCTGCCAGCCTTGGCCGGAAACGGGGCGGCACAGCCTTTAGCGGCGGGCGCTCGCAACGCAATTGATCCTGTGTGGTCGCCAGCGTGAGATGTGAAGCCGGGACTTTGCCTAGCGCTTCGTCATGCACTGTCCGGCCGTGATCGGCCAGCACGATGTTACCGTAGGCGGCGCTGACTTCATTGCGGTAAACCGCGCCATGATCCTGATCGGTGATCGTCGACAGGCACAGCGGGAAAGGCAGCGCATCCTGTTCCGCCCAGCGGATTTCAGTAATCTCCAGCGGCACATTGCTGGGCACCGGCAGGAACAGTCCACCGGATGGATCCTGAGCCAGGCGGACATCGGTCAGGCGCACGGCCCAGCGATGATCACGATCCGCATCTTCGGCAAAACCGGTGCGCGGCCCGAGTTCCTCCGCAAACACCAGCACATCGCCCGCTTTCAGATTGGGAAAATGCCCGCTCAGCGTCGCCTGCGTCGCCCCCCTCGGCAGGCAGCATTCCCGTTCCCCCCAGCTGTAGAATGCCATGCGCGCATGCGCCGGATAGAGCAAGGTATCTTCAACCGTCTCAAACACGCCTGCGCCACTGGCCAGGGCATCACGCAGCTGATCGCTTCCGGGCGTCAGACGGTTGGGCATGCCAGGCATGCGCGTCAACAGGACAGTATGCCCGGGAAGGCGTACCCCCGCATCATTGACGAAAACGCGCGTCCATACCCGCGCATTGCACCCCTCGTGCACCGTATAGTCCACCAGCCGCGCATGCCGCCGCAGGGAAGTACGCTTGCGCGCCGTGCCAAGATAGGCTTCGGTAGCCACGGCATCCTGCTGATACGAAAGCTGATCGCCCACATACGCCAGCAGCTCCACCAGAGTCACCCCGGCATCGGCGGGATTACGGCCACGCCATTCCGGCATCAATACACTCAGGCGATCCAGCATCAGGCGGCGAAAGCGCGCGTAATCCTTGGCCAGATAATCCAGCCTTGGATTGTCTGTTGGCGGAATGGGGCAAGGTATCGTTGTCGCACAGTCGAAATCCGACTCACACTGCACTTTAAACGAGAAGGTCATTTCACTCAGGCGGGGATCGAAACCGGCGGGCGGGATAGTGCTACCGGGATCACTTACCAGACTGAGCGTATAGTGCGAAAAGTCACCATAAAATTGCGTGCGGATGACCAGGAATTCATCAAGCGGCGTCAGTCCATCCACCAGATCAGGCGGCTCACCGGCAGGCAGCGCATCCGCAATCGCGATCCACTCGATTTCCACCGTTTTGATCCGCTCACCGCCCGAGATCCGCAAATTATCCGTGCTGAGCGCGGGGACAGGACGCAGGAATTTGACGAACAGTGTGCGCTGACGCATGGGATCGCCCGCCACACCGCTATCGTCTACTTCCAGATATTCCAGACCATTGAGCGTGCCGTGCAGTTTCACAATCTCAAGACGGCGCTGATCACAGCAATAATATTTCATGGCATCCCTCCCGGCACACCAACCTGTGCCACACCACGCGCCTGGGAGCGGCGTTCGACATAGTGCACGGTGATCAGCAACGCGCCGTCTTGAGATTGCACTTCAACTGACTCGACGATGATCACATCGCTGAGCCATTGCTGCAATGAACCTTGCACGAGAAACTGGGCCGTGGCAGCCACTTCGGGACTCGCAGCGGCGAACACGAGTTGCATCACGCCACTGCCGAAATCCGGCCGCATCACCCGTTCGCCAGGCGCGGTCAACAATACCTGTTCAATCAGGTCACGAATGTAATCCGCCGTGTCCGTTTGCGCGGTACGGCCCTGGTTGCCAAACTGGAAAGGATAGTCGATCCGGTTCATGTGGCCATCACCCTGGGTTGAACGACCAGCGGCAGCAGACCTGTTCCGGTGGGAACACATACCGCCGTGCCGGTTTGTACAATAACGGGCGCGCCGCCCGCCAGTACCCGTACCGCGCCCACCACCCATTGCGCGGCTACACACGGGGGATTGGGCGTACCGGTCAGCGCACAGCTGGTGACGGCATAGGCCGTTGCCTGTGTCACGATGGGCTGGCCGCTCACCAGAACACGCGGAAATGGCGACAGCGGCGTTGCAGGTCCCGCGTGCATGCAGGTCACGGTTGCGCCGAGATGAAGTATGGGAGCGGGCATAATCGTTCTCCTTTTCCTGATAACCTGATAGCGTCAGCGCGCTACACCACTGTCAAGGCACCCAGATTGATATCCACCGTGGGGCCGGTGAGATTGATCACCGCGCCTTTACCATTGGAAATCAGAATGCCGATATCGGTGACGGAAATCATCGCACCTGTCGTGGTCTGAAGCTGAATACCGCCCGTAGGACCGGGCACATCGCTGATGACGATACCGTTCTTGAGCGGGGTCTGCAATGTGATGCCCGGCACCGCAGGCGGCACCATGCGCGACAGCACCGGGACTTCCGCCGCGCTGCCCCAGAAACACCCCACCCAGATCGGATAATCCGGGTTACCCTGCTCGAACTCCACCCAAACGCCACTGCCAATCATCGGCAGGGCAAACATGCCTGTATTGATTCCTGCCAGCGGCACGCAAGGCATCGCCCAGCTTGCGGGCGCCAGACCGGCGACATCCGGCACCTGTACCTGTAACCGCCCCTGCTGCAGGGGATCGACATTGTTAAGCACCATGCCACGATATTTACCAAAAAATTTATTGTTGTCGCTCATACGGGAACCCTCGGCGTCATCGAAACGAGACCGTTTCTCGTCAAATTAAAACTCTGTTTGAACTCACCACGCTTGAGTGTGCTGGTCACACTTTTCACAAAATAGAGGCCATCATAGGCCACACCCGCGCCACGCACCCCCACCAGCTGCCGCGCCTTGAGCGGCCGGCCATAGCGCAACACATTCAAACTGCCGCTGGCACTGACCGAATCCTGCGATTTTCTGGCCTCATTAAGCCCTGTGGAAATCGCTTGCATCGGATTCATCCTAGCCGTGTTCTTCAGCAGCTTGAGGTTGCTGAGCGGCGTGGACAGCACCCCCAGCGGCGGTTGCAGCGGATTGAGATTGGGAATCGGAATCGGGATGGGCACACGTGTCAACTGATTCTGGATAAACACGACGGGCAGCACGCCCTTGGTCGGATCAAACGAGAAACGCATATCTTCCACGTTGGTAAACGCATCCATGTCTACATTGAGCGCCGGCTGCGGCACGCCGATTTTGATTTCCGGCCCGAAATAAGCCACGTTGGTGCCCGGCGCCGGCCCGGGTTCAATATAAAAGATATAACCGGTCTCCTCCGCGAGCTGCTGGATATAGTCAAGATCAGTGCCCTGATGGGCGGGAATCCGCTCAATCGGGATGGGAATATCGGGAAACAACACGGGAATGATCAATGGAATCAGACCAAAGGCGGCATACTTGGCGCAAATCAGCGCCACACGCGCTTCGATCGGCATCGCGGGATAGGGTAAACCGCTGAAATCGATCATACGCATCACTTTGGTCAGATCTTCTCCGGTAATCGTCACCATGCCGGGTGCGCCGTTACCGCCCGCCTGCACCTGAACATTGGTCATCACGCCGTCGAACAGCGGTTGCGGCGTACCATTCAGCGTAACGATCAGCATCACACGCAGCGGCGGCGTGGCCGGGCCGCTGTTCGTGGCGCCTGCAATCAGGAAAATAGTATTCAGTTCCGATTTGCTGTTGAACTGAAGATTGATCTGAAAACCACTCGCCTCTCCCGCTACGGCAGTCACCTGGATGCTGTCCAGCGCATCCATGACAACCTGCGGGACCGGTATCGGCACGACCGGGCCGATCAATATGGTCAGCTGTATGCCCTTAGTCAGCATCCGGCACTCCCGGCACGCCTTCCGGCAGCGTAATGCGCAGCGACCGGCCTGCTGTTTCCGTCAGTTCATCCGGGCGAATGGCGCCATTGGCATCACAGAGTCGCCAATATTGCGACGCATCGCCGATATAACGCGCAGCAAGGTTATCTATCCGGTCTCCTGCAACCACGTTGTGTTCCTGCAACAGCGCAAACTGTTCGGGTGGCGGCACAAAGCGCCGCTTCAGATAGACGACGGCTGAGCCATCGGGCTGCGTCAGTTGCGTGGTTGCAATCGCATGATAACGGCTCTCAGGGGGATAAACAGGCGCCACCAGCGCATTGGCCTGCATGAAAGCCTGAACGGGATCAATCATCAGAGACCTCCTATTCCCAGTGTTGAAAACGATCCGGCTTGCGCCTTGCCGGCAAGCCGTTCCTTCGCCTGTAAATAACTCATGAACAAACCGCCTCCCTTGTGCGCGAACCCAAGGTCATCCACGCTCAATACGCGCAGACCGATACTCACCTTGGCGCGAATCGGGTTCAACGATGGATCGAATGCTTCTTCGGTCACGCTGAAATCGGTTACCCGCACCGGAACGATACGGTGCCTGCTCCAGATGAACAGCGCCAGTGGCGCTTCCATCGGTGCAATCTCCAATGTGCCGGATTGTGCCATGGTATTGCGATTGAGCAACTGGTTACTGGTCGGATAAATCAGCGATTCCAGTACGGCCAGCTGGGGCTGGATGCCATTCTCCACCACGGCGCGGTGCTGATCCGGAAATTCCAGCTGGTCCGCCGCGTCGATTTCCGCGTCCAGTTTGAACGTTTCCACAGCCGGACCTTTAAAGCGCATAGCCTCCGAACGGTTGCCCTCATCGCCCCCTGCGCCCTGAATCTGCAAGGTGCGCGTCAGCGAATCCGGGTTGTACTGCAGCGCAATGATACGCCGCACCTGCGCGGATACCGGATCGATCAGGGCGATACCACCTTTGAGTACCTTGGGTGCGTTGGGGAAAGTAGTCATGGCCGTTCGGGATGTTGAGAAAAACCGGGATGAACAACCCATTGAGTCATATTTGTAAAAACCTGTTTATCCATTTGCGATTCTCCTGTATGGATTACCCAAACCCAATCCTATTCGATGAAATGCTTGTTTTTCATGGAATTGTCAGATTGTCTCTGACTGCCCAGAATTTCCGCTGCATTCTTTGTCCGTTCCGCCGGATATCCCCAAAAAAACGTATATCAAAATCATATCGATCCCCGCTGTTGGCCGGCACTCCGAACATGCCGGGTACATCGAAAGCCTCGAACCGGCAGCCATTTGCCATATCCACGGTGCCTGTATCGTCCAGATAACGATTGTTAATCCTGGCCGCATGGTTGCGATGACCATACCGGCCATTTTGAGCCTGGGCCGTATTACCATCCTCCACCCAGCCCGGGCATTGCGGCAGGCCGCCGCCGGGAATGTTAAAAAGATTATTGATATTGGTGGCCACACCGCCTTGTGTTCTGTCCACCGAACCGCAGATAAACTGGCGATACTCGAATTGATCGCAGTGGCAATGAGGGGAAAAACGCGCCGTCACGTTAAACCGCGAGAAAATATCCGCCAGCCCCGCTCCGGCCACACGAATATCCAGCGGAATAGCAGGATCCGACACATTGAACAGTGTCAGACACGTCTGGTCATCGACACCCTCCGCCTGCAACTCAGCGGTCAACTGAGCAAAGGTATCCGGCCCGACTTTCCCATCTGCGGGCGCGAGCCCGAAATCATCCTGATAACGTGCGATCAGCCGGATCGTTTCCTCGTCAAATGTTCCTGTCGCAGGCGCACCGACAACATCCTGAATAAGGCGGGTATTTTCCGCATCATAGCGCCGCCGGTTGAAATTGATCGCATCACGGATCTGCTGCGCGGTCAGATTGACTTCCTGGGCGTTGGGGTTAGTCGGCTCCAGCGCGAGATCGCGCTGGAGCAAGGGATGATGCACTGTCTCTATCTTGTCGCCTCCTATTCCGCTGACGCCGGATTGCTGCAGTACATGCGTCAGCTCGTGCGCGATCAATCGCCGTCCGTTAAATGTTCCCGGTGCGAACCGGCCTGCGCCGAACACAATGTCGTGTCCCACTGTATAAGCATGCGCGCTGACCTCCCGCGCTGATTGCGCCGCGACAGCGTCGATATGTACCCGCACCCTTGAAAAATCATGGCCAAAACGCTGCTCCATATCCTGCCGCAGCGCCAGGTCAAGTGGTCTGCCTGAACCGGTGAGAACACGATCTACGCTGGCGGGGATACTATCCATTTGTCCGGTCTGCTGACCGGCGCGTTGAATACGGGATGAAGCGGTGTCGGCAGCGGTAGCAACCGGCATGGCCATCACCTGTCCGGCGATCCGATCAGCTTCCCGTTCCAAGGGATCGTTATCGACGCCTATCGTCAGCTTGCGTTGCAGCAGCGTTTTTTTCCGGGCGCACCCAGTGCATTCCCCACCTGCCATTGCATGGTTGCCACAAGCACACTGACGCTGCAAGATACCCGTCCGCGACGGATATGAAACTTGTGGCGGCTTGGATGTCGCCGGCTGCCGAGTGGTGGTCATCGTTGTATTCATTCGTTCACCTGTTCATTTATCCACCTGATAAGTTCATGCCTTGCCTCGTTTATCGTTTAAAAACTGAATTGCTGCGGGCTTCGCAACTGAAAAGGGCTGACACGCAACGGCTTCGTCAAGGGAGCACTGCCCAGCGGCGGACAAATAGAATTAAACTCGATTTCCACGCGCCGGTTCCGTGCAGAAAATTTTTCTCCCGCCGCGACGTCTACCGGATTACCTTCTCCTTCCGAGCGGGTGAGAATCAGTGGCGATATACCGCCAGCGCTGATTTTCATTAAATCGAGCTGGAGCAGGAATTTAACGTGATCGGCCCTGCGTTGCCCAAGACCCAGATTGTGTTCCTCCGTTCCGGGCTTATCCGCAAAACCAGTGATGGTTATGATGCTGGCCGGACAGGTTTCAACAAACTGATGAATCTGGTTCTTCACTTTATCAAAATGCGGCTTCTGCCTGCTGTTGATGACGGACCGATCAATATCGTAGTCATCGATCACACCCACTGTAAATTTCAGGCCGAATGGCCGGGCGGATGAGTCCGGTTTTGATTCCGGCTGCGGCGGCGGGCTTACGCACAGGCCATCGATGACTTCGAGTGGTGGCATGCAGCATTTGCCTAAGGCATCTTTCTTGCCGGGTGGTACGCAGATACTGCCGGGATCAACAGCAGGTATCTTTTCGCATTGGTAATCCGCCGTGACAAACTCATCCGCTGCGCAGCAAACCGGTGAATTGTTCGGCGCGAATTTATCTTGCGGACAGCACGTGGCCGCGCTTTCGATGGTACTGCTGCAGCACATGCCTTTGTAAGTGGAAGACGTGCCCTTATGGTAGCCGGGTATATCGCATTTACTGGTGGAAGGCGGCTTCCTGCCCGTAATGGTTTTAATGATCGCTTCACCGGCTTTTTTCAATCCGTCTTTGTATTGCGCATCAATGGGCGCGAGATCGATGATCCGGTCAAGAATTTCCTGGGTAATCGTTTCCGGTGCCTTGTCAATTTCGTTCAGTATTTTTTCCTGGGCAAATGCGGGTAATTTTTTGAACAGACTGTTATCTTTAAGTGCTTTGCCAATCTCACTGGACGATTCCTTTTTATCCTTATCCGGCTGTCTTTGTATCGAGGAAACCCTGCCCGCTGACTGCTGGATAACATGCGTCAGCTCATGCGCCAGTAACCGCCGTCCTGCGTGCGTTGCCGGGGCAAACCGCCCGGCACCGAATACAATGTCGTTGCCCACCGTATAGGCCTGCGCATTCACCGCGCGCGCCAATTGTCCGGCGGCGCCGTCGGCATGTATTTTTACTTGAGAAAAGTCGTGACCGAAGCGATGCTCCATATCCTGGCGTAACGCCGGTTCAAGCGGCCTGCCGTGAGCAGCCAGCGTTTGATTAACCGCATCGGGCACTGCATTCACCTGCCCGCCTGATGGCTCCGAGTAACGTTGAATATGCAAGAATACACGACTATCCGCAGCCGACGCCGGCATGGCCAGCACTCGATCCGCAATCCGGTCGGCTTCCTGCTCCAGCGGGTCATGATGCGCACCCGCCGTCAGCTTGCGCTGCAGCATTGTTTTTTTCCGGTTGCACTCCGCGCATTCTCCACCTGCGACCATGTGATCGCCGCAGGCGCACTGACGTTGCAGCCGACTCATTCGCATGGCAGGAAAGACCTGCGACGGCTTAAACGTCGTTTGCTGCTGGGTTATGGTCACGGCCCTATTCATATTTTCACCTGTCCCAGCCGCCTAAGTCACTTCGCACGTTCCGGCAAGAACACGATTGGGCTCAGCCGATGCCGTGGAAGGATTAACCTGCAAACCGTATCTGCCCGGTATCAGGCTCGTCAGGTTGACGGTATGCTCTGTCCCTATTGCAAGATTTGCGGTTTGAATCGAGGAAGCCGGGCTTCCTGCGTTCGTAACATCACAATCATCAACCCATCCATTAAAGCTCAAGTAGTATTGCGGGCGGTCCGCTCTTCTGCTGCGCTGACCAGGCGGCCGCTGATCCGGATCAGGAATCTGTTCCTCCCAGCGCGCACTGATCTTGATTGAAACGGAATTTCCGGTTACTAACAACCCGCCTGGCCCGGGATGGCCATCTGAAGGAATATATGCAAAACCACGTTCACCCCGGAAAGCGGTTCTCGCCAGAGGAAGGCTTTGGCCGCGGTTTCGCTGCCGGCTGCATTCCGGTCCGCTGGCCATTGGCGTTACGCCCGACTCCAGCGGAATCAGCAGTTCCTGAGCCTCCTCAGCGCCTGCCACTAACCGGGCAACCTGAAGCGGTCCTGGGCGCGTCGATAACGGTGCAACGGAATGCGCGCCGTCAGGCGCGGATTGTGCCGGTGCCGCCGACACCTGTTCAGCAACGCGGTCTGCTTCCTGTTCGTAACGATCATCCGGACTGCCGATTCCGAGCGCACCGGCCATGGAACCCCCGCGCCCATCCTGCTGAATCGTGTGCGCCAGTTCATGCGCCACCAACCGCTGTCCCTCGCGGGTATGGGGTGAATACCGTCCGCTTCCAAATACGATAGCCTGTCCAACCGTATAGGCCAATGCATTAACCTGCCGCGCCGATTCTGCTGCTTGTGTATCGGTATGCACCCGCACCCGGCTGAAATCCTGTCCGAATTTGCGTGTCATCAAAGCCTGCGTCTGCGAATCAAGCGGTTGACCGGATGAGCGCAGAACGGCGTGAACGATAGGCGGCGC
>JADZAR010000010.1 GCA_020852475.1 Nitrosomonas sp. | reverse complement strand
GTCGTTTCCATAATCGGATCGCCGCCAGTGCCGTGCGCGGCAAAAAACTGGGCGAAACGTGTTTCCAGAAAAAGACGCTCGCCCATCGCGATCTCGGGCGGATCAAATTCGTCTTCAGCGATGGATGCGATCGGTAACATGAGCAGCAGCGTCAGTATTACAGCAGAGCATTTAACAACGGTTTTCATTCTTTTAACACGTATGTAAGTTTAATTTTATTAGAATACAGGTATTAAAAATAATAATGCAAATACGAATGATTGGTGAAACTATTTTTGATGCTCTATACGTTATGTTCTTGGGTGAATGAAGTCTTACATCAGGTTTACGCAGGGTGGCATGGAGTGTGTTCCTTGTATCCATAATAGTTACTTCTTGGTAAAAATGAGAATGATTCGCATTTTAAGTGATAGAATTGCGCATGCGGGTGTCTATTAGCTCATCGTTGTTCGTGCTGAAGCAGTTTTCAGGCAGGACCACAACAGTGCGACGCTTGCGGATCGGTGATAAACATCCGTCCATCTTCTATCGTAATTCGATGATATGAAATGGATATCGAATGATTAAATTAAAATTTTTTAAAGGAATTGCTATGAAAAAAAATGTGATGGTTTTGGCGGTAGTGTTACTCGGTTATTCAGCTTTTGCGGCAGCAGATGAGCAATCAGGTCATTTTAAAGGTAAGCCTTCGGAGACACTGGAAGCGGCATTGAGCAACTTTACGGAATACAACGATAAACTTGCGGCAATTCTGAAACAGGACAAGCTAAACCCCGTGGATATGCAAAATATCCACGAACTGACTTACACGCTTGAAAATGCACTGGAAAAAATCAATGCATCAATGATTGAGCTGGCGGCTTTGCTTGAGGCCGTTCATGTGGGCTCTGAGTCGGGCGATACCGCGGCGACACAAGCGGAAGGCGCGCGGTATCTCGATAGAGCGCGCCAGATGATCAAGTAAGCGCGTTTTTGAATAGAGAAATAGAGATTCAACCGCGCATAAACTCATGTCTGTTCAGTTAACGCTGTATTGCCTGCCTTGTGCAGGCGCCAGCGCGACAATCTATCTGCGTTGGAGAAGGCTGGTGCCTGCGCGGATTAAGATTGTTCCAATCGAACTGCCGGGCCGCGGCATGCGCCTGAACGAAACTGCTCGGAGCAATTACCCGGCATTAACCAATCTCTTGAGTGATGAAATCGCGCGGTCAGCACCGCAAAACTATGCTGTGTTTGGTCACAGCATGGGCGCTTTGCTGGCATTTGGCGTTACACAACAGTTGCGGCAGATACATGCGGTGTCGCCGGTGGCGTTGCTGATTGCCGGGTGTGCCGCTCCATCGCGCCAGGATAGCGGGTGTTACAGCAAAATCCGTACCGAAGCGGATTTGATCGCCGATCTGAGTCAGCAGGGCGGGACACCGGAGGAAGTATTCAACAACCCGGAGCTTCTGGCGATGACACTCGATTTGTTGCGCGCCGATTACCGGGTGTGTGAAAGTTTTCAATATACGCGGCAAGCACCACTTGCTTTGCCCATTCATTGTTTCGGCGGAAAAACGGATGCGATCAATGCGGACAGTCTGGATGCGTGGCGGCAGGAAAGCAGTCAGTTATTCACACTCGACTGGTTCGATGGCGGGCATTTTTTTCTGCGTCAATCAGAGGCATGGTTTCTTCAGGTGTTGGTGAAACGTTTGCTGGAAGGTCAGGCAGCAGCGTGATGCGTGGTGGTTTTGTGATGCCTTGAAGCCGCATCGAGGATTTATGCAACGGGAAAGCGATTCTCAGGGAAGAGAGTCAGGTGCTTCGGATACCAGTTCGGCTACCAGTCTGTCTTCGTCATAAAGCTTGAGTTCGATCCGGCAGTGGTCTTTCGGCTTTAGATGTAAAGCTAATGTTGATAGCGCTTTCGGTTGATTGGATTGGAAAGACATTAGTCCGCTTTGCCGTGTCGTGGAACGTCCTGATTTTCCGTGTTTGTCGACTTCAAAACTATACCGCAGCGTGGCGGCGGAGGGCGATTTAACATACGGCGTCAAGATAACCTGATTCTCTTTTGTAACCTCTTTTTCAATCCATAACATCAGATCCGCGGACCCGGCATGCGTTCCGGCGGTGGCAATAATGGGCGTCATCAGCAGGATCAGTAAATTTCTCATTCTGACAGGTTGTTGAAAGGCGACTACACCGCGTCGCGTTTCAAAATCCGGACTGATGCTGCCGCCGGATTTTGAAACGCGATAAGCATAATCAGCTAACCGTAAAAACTTAACGGTCAAACGGAATTCTCCGGTTTAGTATCCCTGGAAGATGCTTGCGAAATTGCCAGCTCCCCCGGTCTGGTTAATGGTCGCGATATCACCCACGCCTTGTTGTGTAATGTATGCTTCGTTTGCATTTCCACTGACGCCCAGTCCGGACTGGTTAATCGTGGCGATATTGAATTCATTCGATTGATCAATATAGGCATCATTGTAGCTGTTGGACTGATAAATATTTGCGGTCAGATCGTTGCCGTCCTGGTATATGTCCGCATTGCTGGAAACTGCTCTGTCCTGTACTACAGAAGCTGACAGATTGGTGCCGCCGGTTTGGAAAATGAATGCTGTGCTGTTATCACTGCCATTGGTCTGGTTGATCGCGGCGGAAGCGCTGGCGACAGAAACCTGCTGAATTTCGGCTTCGGCAGCGTATGAATTATCCTGATAAATACTGGCGTTGGAATTGTCGGCGTCATCTTGCTCAATAGTAGCGGCATTGGCCGTCGTATTGGTTTGCGTTATCGTCGCCGTGGAATCATCGGATGTATTCACCTGTGTTATCCAAGCATCGCTGTCAGAAACATTCGTCTGCAATATGGTTGCTACCGCATTGAATGAGTCATCCTGAGTGATAATGTCAATGTTATTGTCACCCGTGGTACTGATCGTCGCCGTCATTGACGCAGTGCTGTTGGACTGAGCGATGCTGGCATAATTGTCATCGCCTGTCTGGGTCGTGCTGGCTGAAGCGTTGGTTACGTTACTTTGCGTCGTATCCGCAGCGTTATTCGCGCCTGTCTGGGTGATGATTGCTGTCGAGTCAATAGTGCTGAATTGCTGTGCATCAGCAGTATTGTCGTCGCCGTCCTGATTGATGGTGACTTCATTCGCAGCCAGTGCGGCGCTGCTCATGCCAAAAATTGCCGCGATTAACAGTACGCTTGTTCGTTTGTTGTACATTTTAAAACTCCTTTGGGTTGTGTTTGAAATTCATTGCAGCGATAGACAGTATGCCAGGCATATTTCATGATCATCGATATAGCCTTAACATGCTGCTATTAAAAATTTAATAGCATTGTTGTGTTTAGTTGCGCTCGGTGTTCCTTTTAGTTAAGTTAACTGATGATAATTGCAGCGGAAATGTGGGGCGGTGGGGGGGGGCATGTCATTGCCATATCTCGGTTAAAATAGCGTTACCGAGCTGGTGAATGGTGATGAATGAACCCGTATTTAACTGCTCCAGCATGACCTGATTGCCCGTTCCATTCTGAATGATTTCAGCGGTGCCGAAATCACCCGACTGGTGTATGTCAACAAAATTGGCGCTTCCCGATTGATTCACGTAAGCCCGGTTGCCATAACCTGATTGCACGATATCCATGCTGTTATCCATACCGGTTTGATGCGTAATACTCTGATGTGATTGACCGGATTGATCGCTTTGCAGGCGGTTATGCGCGCCGTCCTGGGTTATTGTTGCGATGTGCTCCATGCCGTGTTGTACTGACACGGCGTGGTTATGGCGGCCATGCTGGTCTATTCTGACTTCAAGGTCGGAATAGGCTGCGAGATCGTAACCTGTCTGCGCGCTCACCATACTCATGCATATAAGCTGCAGAGCGACGCATGGTGTGAGCAGTCGGCTTATCAGGTTCGTCAGATCCGGCATGATTTTTTTGCATTATCCAATTTTGAAAACATGCTTATGTTTACATTCAAAACCATCAGAGAAAATTGACAGAAAGCATGAATTTTTCAACAATGCGTCTGCAAAAAATAATACTAAAGTATGAGAAATGATCTGCTGTGGAATGACTTGGGAAAATAGCTTCGAGTGTTCGGAATCAAGCGTTATCCTGCTTCGTATGCATGCCGGAACCTTACCGATGCGTTTTTCATCATGCAGCCATTCAAAGTGAGGGGGAGTAAAGAAGCCGTATTCCGGTAAGTGTGTTATTAGTCTGCTACAGACAGGGAATATGGCAATAGGGCAAATTCAAATTCTGTCACAACATTTTGTTGCTCGCAAAAAATGTCTTCTTACATAGCAATTCTATGCTGCATGCCGCATCTGCGGGGACTGCGTCGCAGGTGGGAAGCCAGAAAGTATGCCAGCGGCGGCATTCTGTAGAACTGCCGCTGACTATTCCTGATTGTTCGCGGGCCGCGATTGTTTACCAGTCACTCCGGGAGTCGCCGCGAAGTATTCTATTGGGTGCCAGAGATTCCAGCGAGAGCAATTCCTTGCGTTCCTGAACATAGGATTGAATGATGGGTGACTGGTAGTCTTCGGGATTCTGCAGAAACCATTTTCCATTCTCAATGCCGTCAATAATCAGATGAATAACCGCTGCTACAATGGCTTCGTTGACACAAAGCTGCGCGGGTTCGTTTCTGGTGAATCCACCTTCGGCTTCCAGCAAGCGGTTGAATGTCAGGAATTTGAATACGCCGGCTTCAAGCGCATAGGAAAATACGGTTTTGGTTGTCGATACGCTGCTGAAGATATTGCCTGTTCTGACATCCACTGCCCTGAGCGTGACCGTGACCTGATCCGTCCGGTACTCGCCGGAGCCGCCTATGCCGAAATAACGCGCACCCAGGCCGCCTGTTTTGACATTCGTGTCGTAACTGATAATGCCGCCTTCCAGAATAACATTGGAAGGAAACAAGGTGGGCAATTCCTCGGTACTGTCTGTCCGCTGCTGTTCCACGGCACGAATGATTTTTCGTTCCGTCAGCAGATTCTGTAAACCTTCGCGTTCGACCGGTATGAACCATTGTGAATCCAGCAGCGCTTTAACCAGCATGCTTGCGCCGCCCTGTGTTACCGATGTGGAAAAAGCGCTTGCAGGGGTTGGCTTGAATTGACCGGTCTGATCGCGGAAGCCATAAACGGAGATCCGTATTTTGCCTTTTGATTTCGGCAGGCTGATGAGGTCTTTGTAAGTCGCGGATGCAGGCGTCAGACGTGCGGGCGTTTGCGTGGTTACGATACTGGTTGCGCAACCGTGGATTAAAAGTATGGTTGGTAGAATAAACGCCAATACGAGGCGCCTGCCTGTGTGGAGCAGTCTGCTTGAAAAGAAAAGCGCCATCTTAAAAATTGTTGTCGATTGAAAAAGAGGTGCTGTTGCCCGTAGCCTTGTCGGTGGTCGTTATCGTCAATAAGCCGCCGCCTGCATCGGCAATATTGATTATGAAGTCGGTTGTTTCCACGGTTCCGGGTACAAGCTCTCCCTGATTTCCGATGACCTGACCTGCCACTGTCGAGCTCAGGCGATTCAAAATCGATCTTTGCAGTGTTTCATTGAATTTTTCCAGTGGTGTCTGATTCGCTGAAGCATCTTCCTTGTCGTTCTGCGCCTGCGCGTTGTTCAACAGCGCGGCGCCATACAAAGGATTGCCGCCAAATGACGGATTCTCAAATGTGTAAACCAGCTCGGTTGCATGGACCGAAGGTGCATATATCATGTAAATTATCAGTAAAAAATACGACTTTCTCATCTTGTCTTTATCCTTGTGTTTATTGTGTTTATTGTGTTTATTGTGTTTAATAACCTTCTTTGGTCAGGTCGGGATCGTCAAACAATAACTGTTGCAAACTGATTTGTTCCAATTGTTGACTGATACTGGTCGCCGCCATTTCAGCGACAGATTCTGTTTTGGATCGTGCGCTGAACAGATTGGCCCGGAAAATAACTTTACTGTCATGTTCAATCCATACAATACTGCCCCAAGCTGCTGTCGGCCGTTCATAAATCGCTAAATTATGCGTCGCGGACGCGGGTTGATCGCGCCAGAATTTCACGAAGTGCTGATAGAATTCATGCGCGATCATGGTAATGGTGTGATCGACAACAATGCTGCCGTCGATATCCTGCAGCAACTGATCCTGCGAATCCGGCGTGCTATTTTCTATGACGCCGTCATCCAGCGCCAATGCCGGCGTATTCATACAAAAAAGCATCGCGGCAACCAGGAGGGGCGTGGCAATTCGCTGGTAATCTGACGGGGTTGCGTGATTGCAAAGGCTTTTCCGTAGCGGAAAAATGGAACGGTTGCGCATGACTACGGGTACTGATCCATTTTCTTCCGCTAGTTGTGGTGCATGGAGTTGAGCCACTGCACAGCCTGTACCCGATTGTTTACATTTATCTTTTTGAAGATATTGTAAACATGCCGTTTCACGGTATGTACCGTCACAAACTGGCTGTCCGCTATTCGCGTGTTGGAATAGCCTTCTGAGATCAGACTAAGAATCACCTGTTCTTTTTTTGTCAGGTTTGTCGATTGCAGTTTGGGAACGGTATCGTTCGAGTAGTGGAACTTTTTCAGTACAGTGTTCAACAGTTCGCGCGGCAGCCAGTAATCGCCTTGAGCAACGGCCGAGATGCCTGTCAATAGCTGTTCTTCGGAGATATTGTTGGGAAAACAGAATCTGAAATTTTTCCAGTTGGTCAGTCTGATCAGGTTTTCACTCCTGCATCTTGGCTCAAGGTTAAATAAGCCAAAAATGGGCGGAGACGGTAAATTCCTGTTGAGCGTATTCATATATTCATCGATCCATTCCAGGCGAATTGTCTGATAATCGATCATTAACAGCGTTGAGGTATAACGACTGGATTCATCGATGGTCAGCGTTTCAGCCTGCATGCAGGCGATCATTTTGGATCTGAGAAATTTGATAAGAAAATCCACCTGAACACTTTTTTTGGTGATCAGGATAACTTTGTGCGGAAGTATTCTTGTATTCATTGCATGTTTGTTTCAATCAAATTGCCGAGCACCTATGACAAACTTCAATGTCGTTACAATACTTTGGTGTTCGCCAAAAGTTTTTCCTCGTATTGAACTATGTAGCTGCATATTACGGATGGTTTATGTCATCTTAATGAACGTTCGGTGAAGCCATTGAGTAAAAGAAAATAGGCTTTTCTTTTATATTTATTAATAATCATTAAGTTATACGCATAATCTTTGCATATAGGTTCTATATTGGTTATTATATACTTTAATGATAATCGTTCGCGTTATTATTAACGTTAACATTTATAAGTGAGGTGTGCAAGTTTATGCAGTGAGCAATATATAAATCGCTTCGCCCAAGACAATTAAAAGAAAAATTTAGGAATTTTAATACTATGAGAGATAGTAAGAGGAAAACAGCGATTTTAAAGAAATTAATACTGTGTCTTGGTACGTTGATTTTTGTGCTTCCTGTCCAAGCGCAGCAGATCAGCGCACCGAAGACAGGGAAATCCGGAGAGACCGAAAATCAGTCCACTACGGCAAGTCCGGCGGCAGGTCAAACTATAGCTGATCTGTCGAATACTATGGTGCTGCCATCGATGGTTGTCAAGGGTGTCGCGACCAGCGGATACGTAGCCAATAAGAGCAGCGTGAGCACGAAAACCAATACGCCACTGATTGAGGTGCCGCAATCAATCTCAGTTGTTACCCGTAATGAGCTTGACGCGCGTGGTGCGCAGGATATGAGCGAAGCGCTGCGGTATGTACCTGGCGTCGTCGTGGATCAGTGGGGTTTTGAAGGGCGAGGCTATGAATATCTGCTGTTACGCGGTTTTCAGGGATTGACCACATCGTTGTTTCGCGATGGATTGAGTATGGCCGGGCAGGGATTGTATTTTAACTCGTTTATCACCGAGACTTATGGCCTGGAGCGTATTGATGTGTTGCGGGGGCCCGCGTCGGTTACATTCGGGCGTGGTGATGCCGGGGGGATTGTTAACCGCGTGACCAAGCGTCCCAGTCCCGTTCCGATTCGCGAGATCGAATTTCAATACGGTAATTTCGATCGGAAACGTATCGCTGCCGATCTTGGTGCTGTCAGTAAGGATGGAAATTTGATGTTCCGTCTCGTGACGCTCGGACTGGATTCCGACACGCAGGTCAAATATCCGAATACCGGCGGAGATCGTGCCGGGCTGCGGCGATTTTACATTGCACCATCGGTAATCTGGCGTCCAACAGTTGATACAACGGTAACGCTGATGGGCGAGATTCTGAACAACCGGGCGGAAGCTTCACCGTTTTATTTGAACGCGCCTGACGGCAGCCGGACAAATGTGGTGCAGACCGATTCGAAGTTCGTTAAATACGCCACTAACCAGTCTTCTTTCAGTTATCAGCTCGAGCATCATTTCAACGAAATTTTTACCGTGCGCCAGAATTTCCGCTACATGCAGCAAGACGGTGATTTCAATGACATGTTTCGCGCGGATTTCAGTACTGAATTGCCCACACTGATGCAACGCACGGCCATTTCCACAAAAGAACGTTTAACGCAAACCGTGCTTGATTCGCATGTTCAGGCCAAAATCAATACCGGCCCGTTACAGCATACGATTTTGGCAGGTGTTGACTGGAACGTGACCAATGCATCGCTCAGGTTTTTTTCAGGCGATGCACCTGGCATCGACGTATTTAATCCGCGCTATGGCATACCCATTCCAAAACCGAGTTTGCTGGATTCGAATGCAAAACAAAGAATTGATCAACTGGGTGGGTATATACAGGATCAGATCAGATATGGTGAAAACTGGATTCTGACTTTGAGCGGGCGCTATGACAGGATTCATACACGGGATACTGATCGTTTGACCGATTCGAGAACGCTCAACAAGGATGATGCATTTACCGGGCGAGCCGGGTTGACCTATCTGTTTTCCAATGGTATCGCGCCTTATGCGAGCTATTCACAGTCATTTCTGCCGATACCGGGATTCGATTCCAGCGACAAGGCATTTAAACCGACGCGCGGCGAACAGTTTGAAGTGGGTGTGAAATACCAGCCGCTGAATGGCAGAAGTTTGTATTCCGTCGCGTTTTTTGATTTGACCAAGACAAACGTGCCGACACCTGATCCCAACGATCCGCAATTCCGCAGCAGGCAGACTGGAGAAGTCGGGTCGCGCGGTGTGGAGGTGGAAGCAAGAGCTGAACTGCTGCCCGGTTTGAATATGATTGGAACGTTTACCTACCACGGCGTGACTGTGACTAAAAGTACGGATATCGATGATGGAAAAATGCCGATTCAGGTGCCTAATGTGATGGCGTCAGGATGGCTGGATTATTCTTTTGGCAATCTGGGGGTTCCCGATTGGATGAAAGGGTTTGGAATCGGCGGCGGCGTGCGTTACGTGGGCAGGATTTTCAATGATCTTGAAAATACCAGCACAACCGCATCGTACACGTTATTTGATGCCATGCTACGTTATGATTATGGGCCATGGATATTTATCATGAATGCCAGCAATATATTCAATAACAATTATCTGTCCTACAATGATCCCGGCTGGCGGGCTTATCCGGGACTGGAGCGAACAGTTCTGGGTACATTAAAATTCAGATTCTAAGGATTGCAATCTCAGTTTGGATTGTCGTTCAATATTTTCTGCCATACATTTGAAATGTGCGGCAGGATGGATAAAGCGGGGTGCTTGCGCAAAGCAATCATGCGGGCGCTCGCGGATGTTTTTTTATTCACAATGGGATTGTGACTGACTGTGTTAAACCGGATGAGCGGAATCAGGCGCCGCGGCGCGGATTTAAAGCATTATGGCGGTATTCTGCTGTTCATTATGCTGACGGGATGCGGCGCTTTGCCTCAGCGCGATGCGCAGGATGCGGGTGATGCAGTTCCACTGCACTGGGGAAATAACGACTGGCAGGCCACACCGGTGCTATCTCGATGGACAACGATATTCGATGACAGCAGACTGGTGGCGCTTGTCGATGCCGCCCTAGCGAACAACTATGAGTTGAAAGCGGCTGCGGCGCGAGTGGAGGCGGTGATCGCGCAGGCCCGTATAGATGGTTCACCGCGCTGGCCGCAACTCTCTTTCATGGCGGATCATCAGCAGGTGCAGGTTCGCGAAGCCGGCTTCGGTTCATCGCGATTCAGTGCGTTCGAAGCATTGTTTGGTGTCAGCTGGGAAGTGGATGTCTGGGGACGGATCCGTGACCAGTATCAGGCATCACTGACAGAGGCGCAGGCCAGTCAAAGTGATTTTCATGGTGCGCGGCTGTCGCTGGCGGCGCGGGTCGCGCAAATTTATTTTGAATTGATCGAAGCAAAGCTTCAGGCGGCGATTGTCGAACAATCGATCAGGGACAGGACAATTATCACGGAACTGGTACGCGGCCGCTTTCAGCGCGGTCTGGTGCGCGGGCTGGATTTGCGTCTGGCGATGAATGACTTGACCACGGCTGCAGCGCAATTGCAGGAGGTGCGCAATCGAGAACAGGCGCTGGCGCGCCGCCTGGAGATTCTGCTGGGACGATATCCGTCCGGCGAGGATCTGGCTACCGATGCGTTGCCGTCACTGCCAGCTGCGCTACCGGCCGGTTTGCCTGCCGAGCTGCTGGAGCGAAGACCGGACCTGGCGGCGGCATTCAGTCGTCTGCAGGCGGCGGATTTGCGTGCCGTCAGCGCGCAGAAATTGCGCTTGCCGCGCATCACCCTGACTGCGGCGGGCGGTAGCCGCAGCGTAGATTTGACCGAACTGGTTGATCCCAGAGCAGCGGCCTGGAATGTGTTTGCGGGATTAATGCAGCCTTTGTTTACCGGCTGGCGCATCGAGGGCGAAATCTTCCGCAATCAGGCGCGCGCGGAAGAAGCCTTGAATCACTATAAGAATACCGCTTTAAATGCCTTCCGCGAAGTCGAGCAGGCGCTGGCTGCTGAAGAGTGGCTGCGACAGCAGGAGGCCGCATTGAAAAAAGCCGTTGAATATACTGAATCCAGCCAGAAGCTGGCGGTACATTCTTACCGCAACGGCAGCATTGAAATTCTTACATTGCTGGATAGCTATCGCAGTACCTTGAATGCGCAGACGGCGCATTTGTCGGTAATCCGGCAGTTACTGAGCAATCGGATTAATCTTTATCTGGCGTTGGGTGGGGATGCCTGACGGGCTATTCCGTTATGGTGCTTCCGCTGTCGTGTTTCTGTTGTAGTGCCGATGTCATTCGTCCGGTTTCACCGGACGTCAACACATCTTGCAGCTGAGCTGCGGTAAGTGTTGACGCAAGATTTTCTGAATAATGATATGAACTTATTCGCGTCCGGCGCACGCGGAAAATGTCGATGGCGTGGCATGGTTTTCCTCGTCATAGCCGTTACTGGCTTCGCTCCAGTACAGGGGTGATGGCGCCGGGTCAGTGCAATAAATTTTCTGATCGAGAAGGCTATTGACGATGACAGCCGCCCGCCAGGCCGCAAGACTCAATTGCGGGTCGGCGATGCCGTGTGTTCGCAGCCCGGCATTCATCATGTAAATCCGGTGGATTGCGGGCCCGTCCCACAACGCCTGATAATCTTTGGTCAGCACTATATTATTTTCGCTGTCGCGTTCGAATCGTCCGGTCAGCGGTGCAAGACAATCGGGAACGGCCTGTCTGTATCCGGTGGCCAGTATGACTACATCGGCAGAGACACTTTCGTCGGATTCATCGAACCGATTGTGCATGTGCAGCTGCCAGTCCGTCGAATTCCGGGTCATGCGCCGCACCTCGCGGTTGGTCATGATACGATATTGATGGTTGCTGTCCTTGTGTCGCAGAAAATCATTTTCATAAAGATACTGTGAGATTTCGATGAGTGTTTGCGGGGAGGCGCCATCCCCGGCCAGCGTTTGCGTGCGGACGATGCGGTCGCGGCGGCTGTCCGGCTGGCGATGGAAATTTTTCACGTAATCCGGTGTGAAGTATTCGTTAGTAAACGCGGTTTCATCCAGCGGTTCAAGGTTGGGGCGACGGCTGATCCAGATGATTTCTTTCGGCTTTCCGTGCGCTTCCGACAGAACGTCGAGAAAAATTTCAGCGCCGCTTTGTCCGCCGCCGATAATGACGACGCGCCGGTCCTGTAATTGATGATCGGTGATCATATAATGACTGCTGTGCAAGCAGCGCGAACCCATGTGAATCTGCGCCCAGGTCGGAATATAGGGCGCTACGCCGGTGCCGATGACCAGATTTGCGGAACGGACGGCGTAGTCGTTGTTGAATTTGAGTAAAAATCCGTGCTGATCGAAATCGATCCCGGCGACGTCCTGATTGAAAGCAAGGTTCGGCAGCTGTTCCGCGACCCAGCGTAAATAGTCCGCAAATTCAGCTCGCCGTACACGCGGGAATTCCGCGTGCAGAAAGCGGTAAAAGCGCCCATGCGCGACCAGATAGGCCAGAAAGCTGTAGGGACTGGTGGGGTCGACGGGTGTAACCATATCTTTCAGAAAAGAAGTCTGCATGCGCGTGCCGGGCAGCATCATGCCGGGATGCCAGGCAAAGGCCGGGCGGCGATCGAAGAAACAGCTATTGACTTGAGTCAGTGGCGCCAATAAGGCTGCAAGACTGAGATTGAAGGGGCCAATGCCAACACCCGCGAGATTAAGTGGAGCTGTGGTTTCTTTCATGTTAATGGTTCTCTGTGGATTGATCGGAGTTCGTCAGGGGTTCATCAGGGGCATTCATGACCAGCCAGCCGATAGCATTGCGCTTGACCGCATCGTAATCGGTGCGGATCGGAAAATAATGTCCTGCGTTCCATCCGGCTGTCAGGTTCTTGTAGTAAGGGGAGAGAAAATGGCCGGATTGTCCGCTGTTTAACGAAAAAACAGAGCTTCCCGGATCTGCCAAGTCATAAATCGCACGTAAATTGGGTGCAACTTCTTCGATATAAATGCCATCATCCGCGTTATAAAAATAACCGCTGAAATTGACGGTATCCCGTCCGCCGTCTCTTGGTTTGGTCAAATTTGCGAGCTGCCCCAGAATAGGGAGTTTTCCCAGCAGGGCGTGACGCACTGTCGCGATATGCGCTGCTCCCCAGGACCAGGCATCCGGATTATCGCCATGGCGATCATGCAATTGCGTAATCGCGGTTCGCAACGCAGCTTCGATTAACGCTGTACAGGGATCCGCAGTAGTGGTTGTCTGCCCGCACCAGCGGGACTGGGCATCGCGGCTACGCAATACGCGGATCAGGAATTCCGGATTGTCGTCGCCGATCAATTCGCTAAGCCTGCTGAATTTATCCTGATACAACAGCGCTGTCAGTTGTCGCGTCCATTCAATAAAAATGAGCGGTTCGGGTGCGCGGCGGTGCATATTGAAATCCCATTGTTTTAACCGTTCCAGGATGTCTTGCATGAGCGGCTCGTGCGGTTGTGCTTTCAGCAGCAGTGGCAGCAGGCGTTCGGCCACCGTGCTGCGGATGTCCAGTTGAATCGACTGAGAGTCAATCAGGCGATGACCGGTTTGCTGATCGAGCAGCGCGGTAATCCGGTCGGTACGGTAAGGCGGCGCCCAGTCGGCAGCGATCAGATAGGGATAATCTTCCGGTGTGATTTTATAATTGGCCGTGACAATAGCGTCAGAAACCGGCGCATGGTCTTGCGGCAACTGTTCAAAAGGAATAAATCCCAACCATTCGTAAGCGGCTGACCAGCCGGGCGCGGGCGCGCGTCCCTGCAAGTCGTTTTCCGCGCCGCGTAGCGGTGCGCGTCCGGCGGCGATGAATCCGATAGCGCCGGATTGGTCCGCGTAAACGATATTCTGCAGCGGCGCCTGATAATCCCGGGCAGCATCCAGCAGCGCGCTGGTTGAATCGGCGCGCGCCGCTTTGTGAAAAAATTGCAGCGTAATATCGCCCGGATGGAAACCTGTCCAGTTCAAAGCGAGCGACAATTTTCCGGCGTCGGGCAGCATGGATTGAATCTCTGCATCACTATCCGAAATGATCGGCCCGTGCTGGCTATGACGGATGGTGATGCGCTCATCCTGCGCAAACCGTACTTTGATCGTTTCGGTGCGGATTGCATAGCGCGCTAATCCATGCGGCGTTTCGTAATATTCAGGGTGTTCGGGCGGTGATCGTTCCAGATACAAATCCTGACTGTCAGCGCCGGTATTGGTAAACGCCCAGGCGACAGCGTCATTTCGCCCCAATATGAGTGCCGGTATGCCGGGCAGTGTCGCACCAATCAGGTTCATATTCGGTGTGGCAATATGCGCGAGATACCAGGGTGCCGGAATCGTGAGCTTCAGGTGCGGATCGTTGGCGAGAATCGGTTTTCCGCTCATTGTGCGCGCTCCGGTGAGCGCCCAGTTATTCGATCCTGCCCCCGCAGCAGGTTTCAGTGCGGCATGATGAAGAATTGCCTGAGCCGGTCCGGCAAGTTGCGCGTAGAGGTGCTCAGGGTCGGGCAGTGGCGGTAGCGGCGCATCATCCGGATAAGCCGGAAGAAGCTCGTCCATCTCCTGTGCGGATAGATTCTGACGCAGCACAACATGCAGTAATTCGTCCCAGTAATTACGGGAAAGCTGCCAAGCCATCTGCTTGAGCAACAGCAAAGAATCCTGCGCTTGCCAGACGCGGGGAGATGCAGCTAATAATAGATACTCCGGTGGCGGAACGGGCATCGCGTCGCGATAAGCGTTCACCCCTTCGGCATAGGCAGCCAGAATGGCGCGCGTGTCGGTATCCAGCAGATTGAAATCCTGGCTGATCAGGCCAGACAGGCCCAGCCTGCGTTGAAACCGGTCAATGGACAGCATGCTGCCGCCAAACCATTCCGCGAGTGTCCCGGTGGCGAACCGCAGATTAAATTCCATCTGCCAGAGCCTGTCCTGGGCATGGGTATACCCTAAGGCATAATAGGCATCCAGCTCGCTATGCGCGTAGATATGCGGAACAGCTTGCTCGTCGCGGAGGATTTCCACCGGATGCTGTAATCCTTCGAGTGTAAGTGTTGCGGTATAGTGGGGCAAAGAGGCATACAGCGCGAGCAAAACGGCAAGGACTGCCAGAATTGATCCGCCGAAGATCGCTGAACTGATTTTTTTAATAATTGACATCGCGCGTTAATCAGCGGCCGGTAATTGACAGCACATCGCATGCGTGGTGCTGATGATCCAGTTCCTGCAACTGGCCGTTGTCCATTTTCAATATGCGGTCGGCGACGTGAAAGTAGCGGTCATCGTGCGTGACGGCAATGATGGTGATGCCCCTGTTTTTCAGCTCCGGCAGCAGGTGTGTGTAGAAAAACCGGCGGAATTGTGGGTCCTGATCCGCTGCCCATTCATCGAGAACCAGAATAGGTCGTTTTTCCAGAATGGCGACCAGGAGCGCCAGCCGTTTTCGCTGTCCCTGCGATAATTGCGTATTAGCGAGTTTGCTGTCATCGACGGTTGCAATATGGGTCATTGCCAGCGCAGACAGCCAGGTGTTGATGTCTTCTTGACCGGCGCGCTGGCCATCCGGTCCCAGCAATGCGGGAAACAGATAAAAATCGGAGAAAACCGTGGAAAATAATTGCCGGAAAGCGGCGTGCGCTGTCTGCTCAATCACCTGATTCCCAATTTGAATCTGTCCGTCGTGCGCGTCGTATAAACCCACCAGAATACGGATTAATGTCGACTTGCCGCTGCCATTGCCGCCAATAATGAAGATTGTTTGACCGCGATGGATGCTTAAATCCACCGGGCCGACAGCAAATCCGGAGTCGCCGCCAATCGCCTGATACTGATAGCAGATACCTTTCAGGTCGAGTGTTTTCCAGTTGTCCGCAAGCGCTGTGTCCGGATCGCTGAATGACGGGCGATAATCGGCAAGATCAAGCGATCTCAGCTTTAACAGCGCAACATTCCCCGCGACCAGACTGGGAGCCGCCATGACCAGATTGGATAGCGGCGTGCGCAGGAACAGAATGGTGAGCGCAAAGGTGACAGCGACTTCCGCTGGCGCCCAGGCTGCGCCATAGGTCAGCAGGAATACCAATCCGATGGATCCCAGTATCATCGCATTGACCCAGTTGTCATTGACGCCGTTGTAGATATCCGCGCGAATGTCATGATCGCGGTTTTTGCCGGCATCGCGGCTGAACTCTTCATCGTAGAATCGCTGCGCGCGGGCGCGGTTAAGCCTGAGTTCCTTGCGGCCTTCAAGAATCGCCTGATAATCCTGATATAACGCATCTTCGGCTTCGCGTGCGTGCATGACTTCCGTGTGTGTCCGTTTCAGCAGCAGCCAACCGATAAAAACGGTGAGCGCCAGCCAGCCAAAAATAATCTGAAACAGCGGCAGCGAAAGCCATGCAAGGTAAAAAAATCCGGCAATACTCAATGTCAGACCGTAGATTATGGCCGGCAAGGCAATAAATGCCGAAGTGATGCTGGCTGTGTCGCTGTTGAGAGACGCGAGTAGTCTTGCGGTGCCCAGGGATTCGAGGTGTTCAACATTGGTATCGAGAATACGCTTGATTAGCGTGCGACGCATCTGATAGACGAGCTTGTGTCCGAGCGTCGTTATCGCAATATGCGATGCGGTGCCGAGAATAAAAAGCAGCAGAATGAGCGCGGAAAACTGCGCGTATAAAACAAAGGTGGCGTCGCCTGCATTGGGAATCAGATACTCATCGATAAATGCAATAACGCTGATACTCAGACCGGCAGCGGCGATACTTAGCGTCATCACGGCAATCAGCAGTATTCTGTGCTGCTGCGATAATAATTGAATGATGTTCATATCGGTGAGTCCTGAAATCCAGTGTCAGTGCTTACTGAAACAAAAAGTGTCCTGATACGCAGTTTAAAAACGATAGACGCGGCCAATGCTGTGTTGTTGCCGGCGTCATAGCCTTGTAAGCGAAAAATATCGCGCTGATGTCAGCCTGTAACCGCTCATGTTTATCCAGTGCGAAGTAGAAGCCAGAAGCTGCGCCATGATGAATCCGCGCATTGCTCTGTGTGCGGCGCTTTATCATTGTGATTAATCATGTGACTGCGATCCTGAGATCGTATTGCGCTATCGCGATTGGGGCTATTGTTTTTCTATAAATCAACATACATAACAAATGATAACAATTCGTATTATTATTAACACTAGCATTTGTAGATGTGATGCGCAAGCCCTTTGTCATCCTTCCTCAACAGAGTAATGGGTTTTGACAGCCGGTTAAAGCTGACGGACAGAATCATAGAGAATTACCGGACGATGCATGGAGAAGGTGATGTATTGATTTCAAATGATAAATTTACAGAAGACCTGAATCCGGTTTAACCGGAGAAACGGGTGCAGATCGCGACAGCTTCGAGTGAATCAGATGTCTTAATTCACTATCTCCTGATAAAGCTTGACATCCATAATTATGGTAATGATAATAAGAATAGGAACAATTCTTATTTACTTTGCAGGTAAAAGAAAGAATTTTTCGATAGTGATGCATCAAGAACCCGGTGATGCATTAAAAGAAACTGATTTTTTCAAGGAGTTTATGAAATGGAAATACGAAAAAAAACAATGATTCTGGGACTGGGTTTTCTGACCATGGCTTTTTCAGGTCTGGCGATCGCGGATGACGAGCGTTCGCCGAGAAACAACCGGTCGATCTGTCTTTCAACAGGTCCTGTCGAAAATATCGCGCTAAGCGGTGTCGAAGGCGGTCCTGTTATTGATCTGGAATTGGCGGCGCGTTTCGTAACGCTCAATATCCTCAACAACAGCGAGCAGGAAGTGCAGTTCGACGCCAAGGTGTTCCAGATCGACGGGCCGGGCGATTTTGAAGGCGGAACATGGCCGTCAACCGGACAGGCAAAGATTGAGCGTTTTTCCGGCACAAGAACACCGGTTGTTGCACAAGGCTCCGCGATTCTGACGGCGGACCTGGGGGATGATCCTGAACCTGCTTATGCGTATGAAGGGCAGATCAAGATCACCGGTCTCAGCAAACGGCTGAAGCGCGAAGAAGTGCTGGCAACCGCACATTCAAGAAGAGACGAGGACCTGCGCATTAATCCGGAACATCGGATAACCAATACCGAATGGACAGAAATTTCCTGCATCTGGTAATTGCTGCTGAGCCGCAAGCGATCAAAAAAAATTAAGTATACAAGACTTCACGTACCGGGATTGGCGTTGAAGCGTTTTATATAAAAATCCCTTAATTTAATAATTCATATTCATGGAGAAAAAATGACAAACTTTAGGCCTCATGTAATGCAAAAGGCGGGCCAAAAGCCACTGGCGGGTATGATTGCCTCCGCCGTGCTTTCAGTCGCGCTGGCTGTGCCGTTTGGGGTTAATGCGGCGCCGCCGTCATTGCCGTATGGCAAGGCTGGCGTGTTCAGTAATCCGACACGGATTCAAATTAACGATACCTGTGCTAATCCGGACCAGCCGGATTGCGCGGCGCTGTTGGATTTATACAATCCGGAGCTGCCGCCTAATCAAGCCGGCGAAATTCGACAATTTCCACCCGAGGTTCCGGTTGTCGTGGCTACCCCGTCAACAATCGTGGTTCCGGAAGGCGCTTTCCGGGATGATGCGGTGATTTCCGACATCAGCGTTACCATTCACGACATTCATCATGATTACCTGAATGATGTGGATATCATGCTGGTTGCACCGAACGGTAGCTGGGTCATGCTGGCGTCAAACGTCAGTTCTGCGGGCGCAACCCCGGAAGGCGGTATTCTGGGGATCAAGGCGGAAGGATTGAACTGGCGCTTTCATGATTCCGCGCCGCTGCCGCTGCCGCGTTCCGTGCGCGACGACGGCCGCTTGAGCGGTAATATTAACAATCCGCTGTATAACGTCATCTATGATGAATGGGTCGGTGTCTGGACGGATAAGAGTCTGAGAACGTATAAGCCGTCGGATTACGATAATTTCCCCGATACCGATCATTTTCCGGGTAGCGTTGTCGGAATCAATACGTTTAATAGTTCCACAAATTCTGTTGGTTTGACGCAGTCTACCGTGCTTGGCACCGTGGTGGCAGCGGATCCGAGCACCTATAAGAGGGTGCTGAGCGGACCGAAACTGAGCAATCTGCACGGCATTTCACCAACCGGTGTCTGGAAACTGATCGTCGCGGACGATTTCTACTGGTTTGCAGGAGAGATCAAAGGCGGTTGGAGTCTGGAGATTGCGACCGAGAAAGATAAACGCAATCGTGCTACCCGATAATCATCGGTATGCATTAAAAGTGTAAGTCCGGATCATGGCCAAGGACGCTTTGCTATGATCCGGATGCCGAATCAATGCGTGTTGTGTTCTTAAAATTGATCCGCGCCGGTTACAAGGTTTTTTTTCATTTAAAAGCATCCGGGGTGCTGATTCTGTCCGCAGTGTTGCAGTGGTAAAACCGCGGATGTCAACGATCCGGTCACTGTGATCGGTATCGCGATCTGTATCAATAAGTGCATTTCAGCGTCATAGAATTTTTTATAAATGAGAAGAATTATTGTTAGCGTTAACATTATCATATATAGTTGAGCGCTAACGAGCATTGTTTAATGCCTAAGTCACCTGAGCAGGTTGATGTCATTACATAAAAATCAATTAAATCAGTGTAATGACATGAGCTTGTGAAGTTCATAAACAGAATATTTAAAAAATAGCTGAATTTTATTTTTTTAGAAGGAATAGTAATTCATGAATTGGATACGATCAGTGCACTGGGTCATCCTATTGCTTGGTGTAACAGGGTTGGCAAGCGCGCAGAGTGAGGATGTGGCAAAGAAATCGCAGGATAAAAATACGCAGGGGGCGGCAAAGCTGCCGGAAATCACCATCAAGGACCGTGTATCGGTTGTGGAAAGCTTTACGCCAAAAACGACCAGTACCGCAACCAAAACGGATATTCCGCTGATTGAGATCCCGCAGACAGTCAATGTGATTACCCGCTCAGAACTCGACGCGCGCCTGACGCAAACGGTCAGTGACGCGGTAGTCTATACGCCGGGAGTGTTGACCGGAATGTTTGGTGATGCGATGCGGGACGATTACTTCAATATCCGTGGCTTCAGTGCAACGCAATTTCTGGACGGATTGGGACTGGTGGGATCGAATTACGCCAATCTCCGCATTGAACCTTACGGATTGGAAAGTGTTGAAGTGTTGAAAGGTCCTTCTGCGACCGTATACGGACTGAGCGCGCCGGGCGGATTGCTCAATATGACCAGCAAGCGCCCCACAGCGGTGCCGGTGCGCGAATTGTTCATTACCGGTGGAAGCTTTGACCGCATTCAGGGCGGACTGGATATCGGCGGTCCGGTCGGTAACGATGGCAAACTGTTTTTCCGGCTGACCGGATTGGTGCGTAACAGCAATACACAGATTCAGCACGCGCATCTGGATCGTTATTTTATTGCGCCCAGCGTGACCTGGCGTATGGGCTCGGATACAACTCTGACGCTGCTCAGTCATTATCAGCGGGACGATACCGGCAATTCGCTGATGTTTCTGCCGCCGGAAGGCTCGCTGCTGCCGAATCCTAATGGCAGAATCTCAACCCGCACGTTTCACGGTGAACCGGGCTATGACCGCTACACACGGGATCAGTACACCGTCGGCTACGCGTTTGATCATCGCTTCAATGATGCCTGGAGTTTCCAGCAGAATTTGCGCTACGCTGATGTAAAGAGTAATTACCCCAATATCTTTTCGTTGGGCTTCACACTCGACGAGAACGGTAATCCGATCGATTTCCGTACCCTTGATCGCGTGGCTGCGCTCTATAAAGATAATGCAGGCACGTTTACGATGGATAGCCGGGTACATGGCAAATTCGATACGGGGCCGGTAAAGCATAATCTTTTGATGGGTGTCGATTACCGGCATATGTCCGGCAGGAATCGCCGTGGCTTTTCGGAGGATTTTCTGTTTATCGACGCATTTGAACCGGTATATGGACAGTCTTTTGCGCCGCCGATGATCGACTTCGTCAGAAACCAGAATCTCAGTCAGATAGGTCTCTATGCGCAGAACCAGATGAAATACGACCGCCTGTTGCTGACGCTGGGTGTTCGCAGCGATTGGGCCAACACGCGGACACGGGATAATGATATGTTTTTTGACGAACAAACCCGTACCCGGCAGAACGATCGCGCATTTACTTACCGTACCGGATTGACCTATCTGTTCGACAATGGCATTGCACCTTACGCGAGTTATGCGGAATCTTTTCAGCCGTCACCGGGTGCTACTTTCGATGGCGATCCACTTAAGCCGACCACCGGCCGTCAATACGAGGTGGGTGTCAAATATAAGCCGGTCAACTACAACGCCTTGTTTTCGGTCGCGGCCTATCATCTGAAACAGCGTGATGTACTCACACCCGATCTGACGCCAGGACATACGGGATTCTTTGTGCAGACCGGTGAGGTGCGCGTGCGCGGGATTGAGACGGAAATCAAGGCGAGCCCCATTGATGGATTGAATCTGATCGGTAGTTACTCTTTCGCGGATTCAAACGTGAGCAAAAGCAACAATCCGGATGAGCTGGGCAACCGGCTTGCGCTGACGCCGCGGCATCAGGTTTCCGCCTGGGTGGATTATACTTTTTACGGTGGTGCGCTTGCCGGATTGGGTCTTGCCGGCGGTGTCAGGCATATCGGCTCGAATTTCGGCGATATCATCAACAGCGTGAAAGCGCCTTCCTATACGTTGTTCGACGCGGCGGTACGTTACGACATGCGCCATTTGCATCCCAGGTTGCGGGGCGCCCAGCTCAGCGTCAATATGAACAATATATTTGATAACGTTTATGTTTCCACATGCGGTAACGGATCGTGCTATTACGGCCTTCGCCGGACGGTATTTGCAACCCTGCGCTATGGCTGGTAACGCGGATAGGACAGTCCTGGCATGGGCTTTTCTGGAATTTCTGAAGACGCATGCAAGATTGTCGCTGCCGGTTTGCGTGGTGCATGTCATCACGCATCCGCCGGTTACCTGCCTGAATTTTCTGTAATGATCTCCGGAATTCCATATCGATGAAAAATAATAGTGTGTTGATGCAGAACGGAAACTGCAGTGGGCAAAATGATTTGATTGAGCGGTGTTTGCCGGATGGCCGCAGGCTGCATTGGCGGCAGGGGCCTGAGCCCTGCCTGACGATTGATAACGGTAACGAATTGCGTTTCGTGGTGAGCTGTGATGGCGGGACGGGGCGTTTCGCGCTCAGGTTGATGAAACATGCGCCGTCCGGCGCGGCGCCATTATTGCGGGATTTGTTGGCGGCATTGTACTGCCTGTTTGATGATGCGTCTGATATGCAGACTATTGAACTGGATTTGAGTGCGTATCCGGATCTTGCGGGAATGCTGTGGCAGCGCGGGCTGGCTTATCCGTTGCAGCGCGACGATTGCGCGGACAGGCTCGAATGCCGTCGTGCAATACTCTGGCAAACACCGGAACTGTGGATGACCAGGCAGCCGTCTTGTTACCCCTTGTACTATACCGTCACGAATGGCAAGCGTCATCCGCTGCGGCCGTTGACACCGCCGGGCACGCTGTATCAGCGCTATATCGGCGCGCTTGATAAAACCGTATCGTTTCGCACGATAGACGCCGGCGATCTGGAAACATTCCATCGCTGGATGAATGCGCCGCGAGTCGCCCATTTTTGGGAAATGCAGGGCGATCAGGCAGAACATGCGCGTTATATCGAAAGCGTTCTGCAGGATGCGCATTTGCATCCGCTCATCGGTTGCTTTGACGGCGAGCCATTCGGTTATTTCGAAGCCTACTGGGCAAAAGAAGACCGTATTGCGCCTTTTTACAATGTTGATGACTACGATCGCGGCTTGCATATGCTGGTCGGTGAAGAACGTTTTCGCGGACCGCATTTCGTCAGCGCCTGGTTGAAATCACTGGCGCATTGCCTGTTTCTGGATGATCCGCGTACGCGCAATGTGGTCGCGGAACCGCGGGCGGACAACGCCAAAATGATCGCTTACATGCAGGCGGCAGGCTTTCATAAGATCAAGGAATTCGATTTTCCGCATAAACGCGCCGCGATGATGGTGTTGCCGCGGGAAGTCTATTTCGACCAGTTTTTGTAATCCATGACCGATAAAGCCTAGATTTAATTGAATAACATCTTTTGAGGAGAAGAATCAATGAGTTTTGATAGTGAAGATATGATCTTCCGGGTTGTCGTCAATCACGAAGAACAATATTCTATCTGGCCGGAATACAAGGATATCCCCGCCGGATGGCGTGACGCCGGAAAAACCGGCACTAAAAAAGAATGTCTCGATTACATCGAAACGGTGTGGACGGACATGCGCCCTTTGAGTTTGCGTCAGTTCATGGACAGCCAGCAAGAAGCCCGGAAAAACTGACGACCGGTGACGGCAATAATTTTGATGATGGCATGAACATGAATACCACGTTTATCGCAGCAACAACGGAGCTTGAACTCGGTTGCCTGGACGGATTTGAAGCGCTGCCGCTTGTTGTGCGTCCGAAAAAGAAAATATCCTTGCAGGCAGTGTCAGCGCAATTGCGGGGGCTTGCCGAAACCCATTTGTTGCATTGCGGCGGCCTGCTTTTCCGCGGGTTTGACGTCGCCGGCGTCGAGGCGTTTCAGCAGTTTGCTGTCGGTTTCGGTCACCCGTTGCTGAGCTATGAGTTTGCCTCCACGCCGCGCACTCAAGTGACGGAAGGCATTTACACATCAACCGAATATCCGCCGCATCAGGCGATTCCGCTGCATAACGAGCAATCCTATACACGTGACTGGCCGATGAAAATATGGTTCTTTTGCGCGGTCGCCGCGCAATCGGGCGGCGCAACGCCTATCGCGGACAGCCGGAAAATCTACCGCGCCATCGCGCCGGAAATCCGCGACCGCTTTATCGAGCGCGGGCTGATGTATGTGCGCAACTACGGCAGCGGGTTGGATGTGCCCTGGACGCAGGTTTTCAATACCGATGATCGCGCGGTGGTGGAACAGTACTGCCGGATGCATGACATTATCTGTGAATGGAAAGCCGACGGCGAGTTGCGCACGCGCCAGCTCTGCCAGGCGGTTGCCCGGCATCCGTGCACGCATGATAGGGTGTGGTTCAATCAGGCGCACCTGTTTCACATTTCCGCGTTGGAACCGGCATTGCGCGAAACCCTGCTGGATGTTGTGGCGGAGGAGGATTTGCCGCGCAATGTCTATTACGGTGACGGCAAACCGATCGAGGATGCCTTGCTGGATGAAATCCGCGCAGTACTCGATGACCACAAAGTAACCTTTCCCTGGCAGCAAGGCGATGTACTGATGCTGGACAACATGCTGACGGCGCATGCCCGTGAACCTTTCAAGGGGCCGCGCCGTGTCGTGGTGGCAATGGCGGAAGGTCATCAGGCGTAGTACTCCGGCTGTATCGATCGCAGTAATCAATCAGTTTTTTGAAGGAATCAGGTCATGCGCAGGGTTGCAGGGCAGCAGGAAAATATTTTTGAACGGTTTCAGCGCCTGGCGGTAAGCCAGCCGGAGCAACTGGCGCTACGTTTTCTCGGCGACGGCGAGCGGATTGACGCGCAATACAGCTATGCGCACATCGACGCATGCGCGCGATCGGTTGGCGGTTACCTGCAAACGTTGGTCAAGCCTGGGGATCGCGTGCTCCTGCTGTTGCCGAGCAGCCCCGATTATGTCGCCGCGTTTTTAGGGTGCCTGTATGCCGGAGTCATCGCGGTTCCGGCTTATCCGCCCGAACGCCTCAGGCCGCAATATAACGCGCGGTTGCGCGCGATCGCGGCGGATTGCAGTCCTGCGTTGATTCTGACTCAGCGCGATTTAATCGAAACGGTGACAGAGCGGATGGGATCTTTGTTCGATTCAATCGATGCAAAAATCATCGCGTTTGAGGAAATCGACTACGCAACGGTGCAATCCTGGCGGCCGCCGGTATTGCGCGATGACAGCATCGCGTTTCTGCAATATACCTCCGGTTCCACATCGGCGCCGAAGGGCGTGATGGTCGGCTATGACAATCTGATGGCTAACGAAGCGGCGATTCAGCGACGCTTTGAAATAACCGGAGCGGACAGTTTTGTCAGCTGGCTGCCGCTGTTTCATGATATGGGCCTGGTAGGAGGGCTCATGCAGCCGTTGTACAGCGGCATCACACTGACCTTGATGTCGCCGAAGCATTTTCTGGAACGCCCGGTGCGTTGGCTGGAAGCGATCACGCGCTACGGCGGCAGCATCAGTGGCGGGCCGAACTTTGCTTTCCGGCTGTGCGTCGAACGCATCGGCGAGAATGCGCTTGAGGCACTGGATTTAAGCACCTGGCGTATTGCGTTCTGCGGCGCGGAGCCGATCCGCCGGGAAACGTTAACGGCGTTTGCCGATAAATTTGCCGCGGCGGGCTTGAATCCGGGTGCGCTTTATCCTTGCTATGGACTGGCTGAAGCAACCCTGCTGGTCACTGGCGGCCGCCCCGGTAGCGGTGCAGGTGCTGTCAACATCAGTGCCGATGCGATGGCAGCCGGACGATTCGAAGCGGATGCCGCCGGGCAGGCGATTGTCAACTGCGGTGCGGTGCAGGATGAGCATACTTTGATGCTGATGCATCCACAATCGGGCGAACCGGTGAGTGAAGGCATGATTGGCGAAGTCTGGGTTGCCGGTCCCAGCGTCGCGCATGGCTACTGGCGCAACGATGCCGCGACCGCGGCGGGATTTGTCGGCATGAACGGCGAAACCTGGCTGCGTACCGGTGATCTGGCGTTTATGCGGCATGGCGCGTTATTTATCACCGGACGGCTGAAGGATCTGATCTTGATCCGGGGACAGAATCTATATCCTCAAGATCTTGAAATCCTGCTGGAAGAAAACATCGAAGTACTGCGCAAGGGACGGATCGCCGCTTTTGCGGCGGCGCACTCGGACGGTGAAGGTATCGGCATCGCCGCCGAAATCGGCCGGAGTACGCAAAAACTGGTTCCGCCGCAGGCCTTGTTCGACTTGATCAATGAGACGCTGGCCCTGACTTGTCAGGAACCCGCCAGTGTCATCCTGTTGCTGCAACCCGGCGCGTTACCTAAAACGACCAGCGGTAAACTGCAACGGCGCGCATGCTGGCACGACTGGCAGGATGGCGCGTTGCAGCCGTACGCGGTGTATCAGTCCGGGCAGACTCCGGTTGCGCCGGAAGCAGCGGCAGCGGCTGTTGAATGGACGGACACCGAGCAACAGGTCGCCGCGCTTTTTCAGGCAGTGCTCCGCGTTCCGGTGATCGATCGTAACGCCGGTTTTTTTGCGCTCGGCGGCAATTCAATCGACGCCATGCATCTGCTGGCGCTGGTGCGTGAACGTCTATTCATTGATCTGGAAGCCAGCGCCGTTTTTGAAGCGCCTGACATCGTTGCTTTTGCCGCGCGTCTGGATAGCTGCGGGCGCAAATCAGGCGCGGTTTCTTCCGAACTTGCACTGCGCCGCGCGGACGGGAATCGCTTTCCATTATCGTACGCGCAGCAGCGGATATGGTTTCATCATCAGATTGCGTCGGAAAATACAGCTTTTCATATGACCGGCGCGGCGCGCGTTCACGGGGAACTGCTGCGCAGCGTGCTTGAGCGGACGCTGATCCGGCTGGCGCAACGTCATGAATCGCTGCGTACGGTGTTCGCCGCCGCTTCAGAGACGCCGGAACAAGTCATTCTTGCCGAACCGCTCACCGATCTGCGCTGGGTGACCGCTGACTCGAATGATCAGCATGCCGGGCAGCGGCGATCGTTCGCTTTTGCAGCTGTATTGCAGCCATTTGATCTGGCGGCAGGGCCGCTATGGCGTTTGCTGGTGATCGAACGCGGTCATGATGATTACGAATTGTATCTGGTTATGCACCATATCATTGCTGATGGCTGGTCGGTTAATGTCTTGCTGAACGAGCTGGCGGGCATTTATGCCGGACTGGCGCAGGGAAACCGGACGGAATTGCCGGAATTGCCCGTTCGCTACGTGGATTATGCGATCTGGCAGCGCAACCGGATTGACGCCGGAGAACTGGCGCCGCAACGGAATTACTGGGTTGAACAACTCGGTGACGATCAGTCGCCGATGCATTTGCCGCTGGATCATCCGCGTCCGGTTGCGCCAAGCGGATGCGGCGATGTTGTGCGTTTTGCGCTCGATCCGCAAGCCAGCGCGCGTTTTCGTCAAATCATGCAAACGGAAGGTGCGACGGCCTTCATGGGGTTGCTGACGGCTTTTGCCGCGTTGCTCTACCGTTATTGCGGACAATCGGATGTGCGGGTAGGCGTGCCGGTGACCAATCGCAATCAGATGGCGGTAACCGGAATCATCGGCCTGTTCGTGAATATGCTGGTGATCCGCTCGCAAGTCGACGGGGCGCTGAATTTTCATCAACTTCTGGCGCAAATCCGTGCGACTGTGCTTGCGGCGCAGGATCATGCCGAATTACCGTTCGATCAGCTGGTGGAAGCATTGCATCCGGTGCGTGAGCTGGGTATTTCTCCGCTGTTTCAGGTGCTTTATAACCATTTACAGATCGATTATGCGGCGCTGGAGAAAACGGCCGGCTGGAAAGTCGAACGGATTGATTGGGCTGGCGGCGGATCGCAGTTCGATTTAAGCCTGGAAACCGAAGAAGATCCGGATGGTGTTATCCGCGGCGTCTTTGTTTATGCGACGGATTTATTCGATCGCGCCACGATCGAACGCATGGCTGCGCATTTTCAGACGATTCTGGCATACTGGATAGCCGATCCGGCGCAACGCCTGAACGCGCTGCAACTGCAACAGGCGGACGCAAGACCGCGTCCTGACGAATATGAAAGCGGGGGTTTCGTCCCGGTCTTTGCGCGTATCAGCGCGCTTGCGCAGCAACAACCGAACAGTGTCGCGCTGATCGATGCGGAACGGGAAGTGACTTACGCTGAGATGGAGCATCAGGCAAACCGGATTGCACGGCAGCTGACGCGGATGAACGTTGGCGCCGAGCAATGTGTGGGGTTACTGGTCAGACGCGGCGTAGATCTCGTTATCGGCGCGCTGGGGATACTGAAGGCCGGTGCGGCGTATGTGCCGCTCGATCCGGATTATCCGGCGGAGCGCATGCGCTACATTCTCGATGATGCGCAGGTTGGCGTGGTGTTGTTGCAGGAATCGCTCGAATCGCAAATCGATCTTCCCGCTTCGCTGAGCCGCATCTATTTCAATCCGGCGGCATATGACGATGATCCGGCTGATCCACCGGCAATTAGCGTGACACCGCAGCAGCTGGCGTATGTCATTTATACCTCGGGTTCGACCGGACAACCGAAAGGCGTGGGCGTGGCGCATGGTCCGTTGGCAATGCACTGTCGCGCGGTTGCGGAGGATTACGGGCTGCAGCAGACGGATTGCGCGTTGCATGCCGCGCGTTTTACTTTTGATGCAGCGGTAGAACAATGGCTGGTGCCGTTACTGGCGGGCGCGCGGCTGCTGATCGGCGATACCGGCCTATGGAGCATCGAGGACATGGTGGCGGCGATTCGCACGCATGGCATTACCTTGATTTATCCGCCGACCGCACCGATTCTTCAGCTTGCCGATTGGGCATCCGGCAATGCCGAAGAGCTGCCGGTACGGTTATGCACGGTAGGCGGCGAGGCCGTGGCGCGCGACGCGGTGGCGCGGATACATCACGGATTGCGGCCGCAACTACTGATTAACGGCTATGGTCCGACGGAAGCGATTATCACACCGCTATTGTGGGCTGCGCCTGCCGATACGCCTTGTGCGACGCCTTATGCACCGATTGGTCGGGCTGTCGGCGACAGAACCGCGCATGTACTCGACAACGACCTCAATATCGCGCCATCCGGTGTGGCGGGCGAGCTCTATATCGGCGGCAGCGGTCTCGCGCGCGGTTATTTCCAGCGTCCGGCGCTGACCGCCGAAAGTTTTATCCCCGATCCTTATGGACTGCCGGGCAGCCGGATGTATCGTACGCGCGATCGTGCGCGCCGTTTGGTCAGCGGCGACATGGAATTTCTGGGCCGCAATGATCGCCAGATCAAGCTCAGGGGTTACCGGATCGAACTTGGCGAAATCGAGGCGCAATTACTGACATTGCCCGAAGTACGCGAAGCCTGCGTGACGCTGCATAGCGGATCGACCGGCGCAGCCAGACTGATCGCCTATGTCGCGGCAACCGAGGATCAGTCCGGGATTGCCGCCAGTGCAAAACAGGCGCTGGAACAGCGTCTGCCGGGCTACATGATGCCTTCCGCCATCATTGCGGTGGATCATCTGCCGCGAACCGCGCATGGCAAGATCGATTATCGGGCGCTGCCCGAGCCGCAACCCGAGTGTCAGGCCCGGATAATGCCGCGAACTGAACTGGAGTGCCGCCTGACGGAGATCTGGCGAGCTTTGCTGAAAATCGAAGACATCGGCATTACGGATAATTTTTTCGAACTGGGCGGCGATTCCATCATCGCGCTTCAGGCAGTCAGCCGTGCGCGCAGTGCCGGAATCAACCTGTCCCCGGCAACGCTTTTCCGTCATCAGACGATAGAAAAACTCGCGGAATCGATTACTGTTTCCACCGGATCGCAATCGGCGAGCGCGCTGGAACCGGAAACCGGTGAAGCGCCGCTGACGCCGGTTCAGGCCGATTTTTTCAGTCAGAATATCCCGAATCGTCATCACTGGAATCAGTCGTTGCTGCTGAAACTGCGCCAGCCACTGGAAAAAGACTTTCTGCAGGCAACGCTTGCGGCGCTGGTAGCGCATCACGATGCCTTGCGTCTGCGTTACCGGAAAACACCGGACGGCTGGTCGCAGCGGTATACGCCGCGCCGGATGGCGGCAGGCCAGGAAATACTGTGGATGCGCGAAATCAGCAGTCAGCACGAACTGGAACAACTCTGCGCGGCGGCGCAGAACAGCCTCGATCTCGCGCATGGGCCGCTGGTGCGGGCTGTATTTATCACGTACCCGGACAAACGGCAAAACCTGTTGCTGGTGATGCATCACCTGGTCGTGGATGGCGTATCTTGGCGCATCCTGCTCGAAGATTTCGAACAGGCCTATCAACAGATTGCCGGCGGTGTGTCCCCGCAATTGCCAGCGGTTATGCAGTCGTTTCGCCAGCATGCGCAGGCGCTGAATGATTTCGCCGGGCATGCCGCGCTGGTGGAACAAGCCGGTTACTGGCATACCGTCACAGCCGGTGCGATGCCGGGCTTTCCACCGGATGCGCCGGATGCCGCCGCGTGCACGCGCGACGCCGCGGAAATTGCACTGCGTATCGATAGCAAGCGCACGCGGATGTTCCTGGAAGAGGCTTCGCAAGCCTACCGGACACGTGCCGACGAACTGCTGCTGGCTGCTCTGGCGCGGACGGCGGCGGCCTATCGCGGTGCTGAAGCCATGATCGTCGAAGTGGAGTCACATGGCCGCAGTCCGCTTCCGCAACAATCCGGAGAAGTTGATTTAAGCCGTACCGTTGGCTGGTTCACGGTCATTTATCCGCTCCGCTTGACCTTCGCGGATGATCTGGGTGATTGCATCAGGGATGTCAAGCAGGCGATGCGCAGTGTACCGCATGAAGGCCTGGGATACGGATTGCTGCGGTACTGTGCTCCCGTTGCGCTGCGTGAACAGGCTGGCTACTGGCAGCGGCCAACGGTGACTTTTAATTATCTCGGGCGGCTGGATACCAGTTTTGGCGTTGACGGTGGTCTGTTCGAATGGAACGAAGATTCACCAGGACAGGATCGCGATGCCGCCGCGCCGCTGATCAATGCGCTGGAGATCAATGCCTACGTCCATAACGGTGAACTGGTGATGAATTGGCGTTACAACAGCGCGCAGTATCGCGAAGATACCATGCGATTGATTGTTGCAGCCTATCGCGCCAATCTGGAAGCGATCATTACGCATTGCCTGGGTCAGGAAACTGAGGGTGCTACGCCGTCCGATTTTCCGCTCGTGCAGTTGCGTCAGGAAGATCTGGATGCACTGGGCCGATCTATCCGGCGAATTGAAGATATCTGCCCGCTTACCGCTTTGCAGCAAGGTATTCTGTACCATGCGCTCGAATCACCGGGGGCGGATGCGTATTTTTACCAGCGGGGTTTTGTGTTGCGCGGCGCATTGTCCGTTGCGCATTTTCAACACGCGTGGGAACGGGTGGCGAATCACCATGCCGCGCTGCGCAGCAACTATCAATGGGAAGGGTTGAGTACGCCGGTTCAGACAGTCTGCAAGTCGGCGTCCGTACAAATGATTGACACGGACTGGCGGGAACTCGGCGAGACTGAGCAGTGGTCAAGACTCGACAGCCTGTTGCAGGAAGAACGCCGGCAGGGGTTTGATTTCGGCGCGGCGGCGGCTTTGCGGTTACGCTTAATCCGCGTTGCCGAGGACGTCTGGTGGTTTATCTGGAGCCAGCATCACATCGTGCTGGATGGCTGGAGCATGGGAATCGTGCTGCGCGATGTCATGCAGGCATACCGCGCCTGTCAACAGCAACAGTCCTGGCATGCCGTCGCGCGCTATACCTATTCCGATTATCCGCGCTGGCTGGCGAAACGGGATCAGGCGCAGGCATTGCAATACTGGCGGCGGCAGCTTGCCGGTTTCGATACGCTGACGCCGATACCGGGCGGCCGGTTGCAGGACTCTCTCGGCTATGCTGAGCTGAATTGCAATCTGGATGCGGATGCGACACGCCGCATTCAGGAGGCCGTACAGCGTCAGGGCGTGACGTTGAATACTTTGATGCAAGGCGTATGGGCAGTGATGCTCGCGCGCTACAGCGGACACAGTGATGTGGTGTTCGGCATCACTGTATCTGGACGCTCCGCAACCATTCCGGGCATCGAAGAGTGGGTCGGTCTGTTGATCAATACACTGCCGTTGCGTGTCCGTGTTGCGGATGATGAAACGGTCACAGCCTGGCTGCAACAGTTGCAGCGTCAGAATGCGGCGTTGCAGGATTATGAAGCTACGCCATTGCACGAAATTCAGCGGGTGAGTGAAATGCGTGAAGGTGTCGGTCTTTTTGAATCCATTCTTGTATTTGAGAATTATCCGTTGGATGAAATCCTGCTGAAACAATCAGACGGGCTTGCTATCAGCTTGCTGGAAGCGCAGCGCCCTCAGGAAAAAGACGACCAGCCCGGCCGCAACAATTTTCCGTTGAGCTTAATTGCATCGCTGCATCAGGAAAGATTGACGTTGACCTTTTCCTGGCGCCGTGACCGGGTGGATGGCGACGTTGTCCGCGCACTCGCGCAATATACTCCATCGTTAATCGAACAATTGGCAACCGGTCATTCGTTGCGGCTAAGCGCTATTTCCCCGGGCGCTGAACCGGAACAAGGACAATTCTGGGGTGAACCGCATGCGTGCGAACCGCTGCCGGTGCTGGCCGCTTGGTCGCGCCGGGTAGCTGAGCGTCCGGATGCGATCGCCATTCACTATGAGGATCGCCGCTGGAGCTATGCGGCGCTTGATCAGGCCGCCAATCGTCTGGCGCGTCTGCTGCTGAGTCAGGGCGTGACCGCGGATGATCGCATCGGACTTCTCCTTGCCGACCGCTCGGACGAATGGGTGCTCAGCATACTCGCCGTTTTCAAGGCGGGTGCGGCCTATCTGCCGCTCAGTCAGGATCTGCCGGATGAACGTGTGCGCCAGCTGCTGCGCGATGCAGGCGTCAGCCGGGTAATTACCGACCGGAAAAATACCATCGCAGCGCCGGATTCCGGGGTTACGGTGATCCGTATTGATGACCCGCAAATTGCATGCTATGCGGCTGATGCGGTGATTCCGGCCGTGTCGCCTGATCATCTTGCCTATGTGATCTATACTTCCGGCTCGACTGGGCGTCCCAAAGGGGTTGCGATCAGTCATCGCGCACTGTCGCATTATGTTGGCGGCGTGTTGCAGCGGTTGGCATTGTCCGGTTCCGGCAGCATGGCCATGATTTCCACACCGATGGCCGATCTCGGCAACACCGTTTTGTTCGGTGCGCTGGTATCTGGGAATCCGCTGCATCTGATTTCGGCGGAACGCGCTGCCGATCCGGCGGCGCTGGGCAGTTATATGCAGCAGCATAACGTCGCCGTGCTCAAGATCGTGCCCGGCCACTTGCAAGGTCTGCTTGATGCGGTTCAGGGCGATTCCGTGCTGCCTGGTGAAATGTTGGTGCTGGGCGGCGAAGCGGCCGATCCCGCATTGATCCGCCGGGTGAAAACGCTGCGGCCGCAGTGCAGAATCGTGAATCATTATGGCCCGGCGGAAACCTGTGTGGGTGTGTTGACGCATGAGCTGACTCGAGCGGACGGTGATCGTGTTCCGATTGGCGGTCCGCTGCCGGACGTGCGCGCCTATGTGCTGGATGCGGCGCTCAATCCGCTGCCCGCGGAAATACCGGGCGAACTCTACATCGGCGGCGCGGGTTTGGCGCGCGGCTATCACGATAATCCGGCAGCGACCGCCGAACGGTTTGTTCCGGATCCTTTCGGCAACGGTGAGCGGCTTTATCGCAGCGGCGATCGCGTGGTGCACCGCGCAGGTAGGATCGAATTCCTTGGTCGCAGCGATGAGCAGATTAAACTTCGCGGCTACCGGATCGAACCGGGTGAAATTGCGCAGCAGCTGCGGATGCTGCCGGGCGTGCGCGACGGTGTGGTGGTGCCGCAGCGGGCGGAGAACGGCATGGTGACGCAATTGCTGGGTTATTATGTACCCGACGACACTGCAAGGCATTCCGAAAATACGATAAGTGCCGCGTTGGCCGCCCGCCTGCCGGACTATATGATGCCTGTCCTGATTCCGCTGGACGCGATTCCCCGCACCCCGAACGGCAAGATTGACCGCCAGGCGCTGCCGCTGCCGGGTAAATCCGCGGACAAGGCCTACCGTGCGCCGCGTGATGCGATGGAACAGCTGTTATGCGCGATCTGGTGCGAAGTGCTCGGTGTCGATGCCGTTGGCATCGATGATCATTTCATGGCGCTGGGCGGCGATTCGATTTTGAGTCTGCAGGTGATTGCCCGGGTGCGCCGTCAGGGAATCAAACTGACGCCGCGCCTGATGTTCGAACACCCGACGATAGAACAGCTTGTCGCCCGGTTGGCGAGCGATCATCCACCGGAGACGGCTTCGTGCGCCGGTATCGTCCGTAATGACCGTGTGATGCGCGCGCCGTTGTCGTATGCGCAGGAACGCCTGTGGTTTTTATCGCAACTGGCGCCGGAAAGCAGTACTTACCATATTCTCGGCGGATTGAAATTCACCGGTGATTTGCGCATTGATGCTCTGAACAGCGCATTGAGCGCACTCGTTGAGCGCCATGAATCCCTGCGCACCAGTCTGCATGAAGCAGCGGGTGAGTCGTTTCAGGTCATTCATCCGGCGTATGCTCTGACGGTGGATGTGATCGATTTTTCCGGATTGCGTGACCAGGCAGTCATTGCGTCACGATTGGATGAAGCAGCGGCGCAGGATGCGCAACAGCCGTTCGATCTGAAACAGGGAAGGCCGGTGCGGGCCACGTTGGTCAAGTGCGCCGCGAATGAATTCGTGCTGCTGATGAATTTTCACCATGTCGCGGTTGATGGCTGGTCGATGAATCGCCTGATGGCGGAATTGGCCGAGTGTTACAGCGCCGCCGTTGAGCGCCGCGCGCCGGAATTGCCGCCATTGCCCATCCGCTATATCGATTATGTCCAGTGGCAGCGGGATTATCTGGCTGGTGCGGAAGGCGATAAACAACTCAGCTATTGGATGGCGCAACTCGGCGAAGCTACTGTGCAGCCTTTGGCGCTGCCCGCCGACCGGCCGCGCGCGGCGGCAGACAGTTATCATGGCGCTGTCCATGCTTTCGAACTCGATGCGGATCTGGCGCAGTCACTGCGTGATCTGGCGCAGGCTGAAGAGACGACTGTATTCATGGTCATGCTGACAGTTTTCCAGATCCTGCTGTACCGGCTGACCGGACAATCGGTTTTGCATATCGGTATTCCGGTGGCCAATCGCGATCATCCAGAAACACAAGGCATAGTCGGTCTTTTTGTGAATACATTGGTGTATCGCGGCGTGTTGCACGGTGATCTGACCATCCATGCGTTGCTTGCGGCGGTACGGCAGACCGTTCTGGATGCGCAAGCGCATCAAAGCCTGCCGTTTGAGCGGCTGGTCGAAGCCATGCAACCCGAGCGCCACCTTGATCATCACCCGTTGTTTCAGGTGCTGTATAACCATCAGAAGCGTGATTTCGCGCCGCTGAAACAGTTATCCGGACTGGTTATTGATCGCTACCAACGCACTGCGGCCAATACGCAGTTTGAACTGGCGCTGCATACCGAAGAAGATGAAACCGGTGTCATCAAGGGCATCTGGGCTTACGCGGCGGAACGTTTCGATGCCGCTACGATAGCGCGCTGGCATCGTTATTATAGCGTTCTGTTGCGCCAGGTTGCCGCTGATACAGCGCAGTGTCTCGCAAATCTGAATATCATGGATGATGTTGAGCGGCGAGCGCTGACGGCCTACAGCGGTACGATGAGCGGCGATTTTGCGGCATTCGAGGCGGTGCATGCCGGGATCGGGCGGTGGGCGCAGCGGGAACCGTCGCGGATTGCGGTGGAGTTTGGCGAAGCGCGGCTAAGCTATGCGGAACT
>JADZAR010000009.1 GCA_020852475.1 Nitrosomonas sp. | reverse complement strand
TGCTGCAAAATTGTATCAAGTGCGTAAAAAATTACGGCGACATAGTCACCATTTTGCAACCGCCGGCTGACATGGACTGGAGCGAAGTCCGCCTGCGCAATATCCGTTTCAGTTTCGAGCTGATGCTAACGCCCGTCATTCTTGATCTTGACGAGGCGAAGCAGCATCAGGGTGAAATTTTACGGCGCTGCGCTGCATTTATCGACGAAGGCAAATTGAAAATAGCAGTCAGCAAGCAATTCCGCCTGAGCGATGCCGCAGCTGCGCAGCAGTATCTGGAAAAGGAACATCCCGCAGGAAAACTGGTGCTCATCATTGAGGAGTGATCGTTATGAAACGCATACTGGTAACAGGCGCGACAGGTCAGATCGGCTCAGAGCTGGTTCATGCACTGCGTCTGCGCTACGGCAGTGATCACGTCGTTGCCGCCGGACATCAGAAAAAGCCGCAGCAAGGTCTTATCGACGAAGGGCCTTTTACCACGCTGGATGTAACCTGCATCGAAGCCATTAATACTACGGTTCAATATTACCGGATCGATACCATTTTTCATCTTGCGGCGCTGTTATCGGCGGTTTCGGAAAAAAACCCGCAACGCGCCTGGAAAGTGAATATGGATGGCCTGCTCAATGTGCTCGAGGTCAGCAGGGAACAGCGGTGCGCGGTATTTTTTCCCAGCTCGATCGGCGCATTCGGTCCCGATACGCCGCGGGACAATACGCCACAGGATACCCTGCAACGGCCGAATACCATGTATGGCGTCTGCAAGGTTTCCGGTGAGCTGTTATGTGATTACTATTTTTCCCGGTTTGGCGTCGATACGCGCGGTGTGCGTTATCCCGGCCTGATTTCGTACGAAACACCACCCGGCGGCGGAACCACGGATTACGCGGTGGAAATTTTTTATCATGCGATTCAGAATAAAAGCTATACCTGTTTTCTGCAACAAGGTACTTTTCTGGACATGATGTACATGCCCGACGCCATTCGCGCCGCCATTGAATTGATGGAAACCGATGCCAGCCGTCTCAAGCACCGCAACGCCTTTAATATCACCGCAATGAGCTTTGCGCCTGAAGAACTCGCCGAAAGTATCCGTAAACATATTCCAGATTTCAGAATCGACTATCAGGTCGATCCCGTCAGGCAGGCTATCGCCAATTCCTGGCCGCGTCATATGGACGACCATGCCGCCAGAACGGAATGGGGATGGAAACCGCAATTTGATCTGGAACAGATGACCGCGCATATGCTCACGCAACTCGCTGCGAAATTAAGCACAACACTTTAGAGATGCCCTTTAATTTAAACTGTATAACCGAGGAATCGCCATGTCACTCGAGCAACTAAACACCTATTGCGTATCAAAACTGGAATCATTGCGAAACAAAGGTGTTTTGAAAGGCAGTGAAAAAGTGATTGCGCGGATTGTTACGCCCGAGTGGATAAAAAAAGGCTGGCTGCCGGACGCAAAGGAAGACAAAGACACTGGTCCACGCTATTTTCTGACTGGTGATGACCATCCTTATTTGTTGATGAATTCCAATTCCTATCTGGGTCTGTCGCTACACCCCGATGTTATGGCCGCAGAAGAAAAAGGTACACGGAATTTTGGCACGGGACCAGGCGCTGTGCGCTTTATTTCCGGCACCTACGCTCCGCATATCGAGCTGGAAAAACGACTGGCGGCGTTTCATCAACGTGAGTCGGCGATGATTTACAGTGCAGCATACGCAACCGTCATGGGCGTGCTACCTGCTTTGACTCATGAAGAAACGCTGATTGTCAGCGATGCGCTGAATCACAGCAGCATCATCAACGCCATACGGTTGTCACGACCTGCGCAGAAAGCCATTTACAAACATCTGGATATGACTGAACTCGAGCATATCCTGAGTACATATGCATCCACGCCGCAAACAAGTGCAACATCGATCCGCCGGGTTTTGGTGATCACCGACGGCATTTTCAGCATGCGCGGCGATCATGCGCCGCTCAATACGCTCGTGGAAATCTGCCGGAAATATGAACAACATTTTGCTGAAGGCATTATCACGATCGCCGATGATTCGCACGGCGTTGGCGCATTTGGCGAAACCGGGCGCGGCACCGAAGAATATACGCAATGCAAGGTCGACATACTGATCGCTACGCTCGGCAAGGCGCTTGGCGTCAACGGCGGCTATATCGCGGCAAGCAGGCCGGTTATCGATTACCTGCGCGAAATATCGCCTTTTTATGTGTATTCGAACCCGATCACGCCATCTGAAGCACTGGCCGCGAAGAAATCTCTCGATATCCTGGAAAGCAGTGAAGGTCTCGCGCGTTTGAATAAAATCCGCACATTAACCGCTCGCTTTGAAAACGGAATCACCGATTTGGGCTTTGAAACCATACCTGGAAAACACCCGGTCACCCCGCTGGTGGTTCGCGATTCGCAAAAAACAGCACGCTTGATACAGCATTTATTCAAAAACAGAATATTGGCCACCGGCTTGAATTATCCGGTCGTGCCGCAAGGCGAAGAAGAAATTCGCTTTCAAATCAATGCCAATCATACAACATACGACATTGATGAGGTATTGCGTGTTTTAGGGGATTTTACTGATTGATCACAACGCGATCCTCTCGCAATCATTACGCACTCACGCGCGCTCGGAACCGCTTTTCAGGCTCTAATCAACCCCTGATATTTACCACAAACATTAATCATGTTACTCAAAAATCAAAACTCACACTTCGAGATGACTGTTATCGATTATGAATTCCCGGAAGTACATGACGATCAATATGATTCAAACTGGCTTATCATCGAAATCCGGGCAACACGCGCAAAAGATTCGTGGTCTGCCTCGTACCCGTGCATGCTGACAGGCGAACTGGCAGAACTCGCCGATTGGCTTGATGCTGTGGCTGATGGAAAAAATGCAACGCTGCAACTGGGTTTTTTTGAACCCAATCTTCATTTTGAAGTGACTGAATCAGCGCCAAAAAAATTGTGCGTTTATATCGACGCGGAACTCAAACCCGCTGGCGTACTTGGCGATGACTCCGGTAT
>JADZAR010000008.1 GCA_020852475.1 Nitrosomonas sp. | reverse complement strand
GTGAATCCGGCAAGCATGACATGTTCGATTCGATCAAGCTGATCCTTGATTGCCGCGCCAATTTTCGGATTGGCATGTCCGAAAAGATTCACCCACCAGGAACCGATCGCATCCATGTATTTGTTGCCGTCCGCGTCGAAAAGCCAGATACCGTCGCCACGCACGATGGGCACAAGCGGAAACGTTTCATGCTGTTTCATCTGGGTACAGGGATGCCACACGGTTCTCAGGCTGCGTTGTTGAAAAGCGGATGTGGTTGAGATGCTGGAATTGCGAGTGGACATGGTGTGATTCAGTTTAAATGGCGGGTAAGAAAAAGTTTACGCTGTACGCTGTGCGTTGCAGTTTTTCAGAGGAACTGCGATCAGGGGAGTATGGTAAACGGATTTTTACTGGCTTTCCAGTTCGATGGGCTTCTGCTCCTGACAATATCTCGGATGCGTATTGCGGGCATTGTCATTTGTCGTCGTGGAACGGGATTATCGCACCGGTTGTCTGCAAAAATCCTCGATCAATCGCGCGATGCGCGTGCTGTGACTGCCTTGCCAATAAATCCGATGACATCCTGAGCACATCAGAAATTTGTCGTAATGCTGTCGTGTAAGCGGTTTGAGGCGGTGCGCGATAAACGGTTTTTCGGCGCTGACCAGTTTTTCGTTGCAATGTGTGCAGCGCGTCAGCGGGGCAAGCGATGCGTATAGATTGAACCGATGCAAGGTTTCCCTGATCTGTGCTTCGGGAATATCCGTGCGCACAAAGTAACCATAAGTGATGATTCTACGTTTCAACAGCTTACGGTCGCGGGTTAGCACGATGCGGTTCGTTTTATCGGAAATTTCCGCAATGGACGGGTCGGCAAAGTCATTACGATATAAACAATCGAAGCCGAGTAGCCGCAGATAACGCGCCAGTCGCCCGAGATTGACATCAACGATAAACCGGGGGTTCTCGGCTATCGGCGGAGAGAGATGATGCAATGGCCTGCAGGGTTCATGCGCGGCTGTTGAACAAACCGGATAAACGTGAATTTCATCGCCATTCTGAACGATGTAATCAAAATCGACGGAAACGCCATTAACGATAATCAGATCGATTTCGGTATGCGGGACATTGCAGGATTCAATGACATCCTTGACCGATGCGCGACGATCAACGGCATAGGCAATGATTTGATTTCGCTTGACCGGTGAAATAAAGTCTTTCAGTGTGGCATGGAAGTGTAAGTACGCGTATTCCATAATAAGAACACTATATCAGTCGTTGCTTCACAACGGGATGTATTTGCATAGAAACGGACAGTTTTTTCACGTATAATTTCACGCAATACAGCCGGGCAAATCAGTATTTTTGTCCGATTTCCAAATCTCGAATCAAAATCCAAGGAGTTCTTTGTGCCGCAACGCCAGCCCGCCATTCTCGCATTAGCAGATGGGACTGTATTTCATGGCGTTTCTATCGGTGCCGAAGGTGCCGCGACCGGGGAAGTGGCTTTCAATACCGCGATGACCGGTTATCAGGAGATCTTGACGGATCCATCCTATTGCCGACAAATCATCACCTTGACTTATCCGCATATCGGTAACACGGGTGCCAATCCGGAAGATATCGAATCAGGGTGTCTGGATAAGGTGTATGCTTCGGGTCTGGTCATTCGTGACTTGCCGCTGCTCGCGAGCAGTTGGCGAAAGACGCAGACGTTATCGGATTTTCTGCTGGAGCGGCAAGTCGTTGCCATTGCCGATATCGATACCCGCAAGCTGACGCGAATTCTGCGTGAGAAGGGGGCGCAGTCGGGTTGCATCATGACCGGCCAGCCTGATGTTAATGAAGCAATCGCACAGGCGCGCGCTTTTCCAGGTCTTGCAGGCATGGATCTCGCAAAAACGGTAACCTGTCAGAAATCCTATGTTTGGAACGAAGGTGAATGGGCGCTTGAAAACGGGTATCAACCAGTGTGTGGTCAGCATTTTCGGGTTGTTGCCTTTGATTTTGGCATCAAACGCAATATTTTACGCAAACTGGCGCAGCGTGGTTGCAGTGTCACGGTCGTCCCGGCACAGACTTCCGATGCGGAAATCGTGGCTTTAAAGCCGGATGGTGTTTTTCTGTCAAATGGACCGGGCGATCCTGAACCCTGTGATTACGCCATTAACGCGACGCGCGCTTTACTGAATAGAAACATTCCCCTGTTCGGAATCTGCCTTGGTCATCAATTGCTTGCTTTGGCGAGCGGCGCCAGGACAGTCAAAATGAAATTCGGGCATCATGGCGCTAATCATCCGGTGCAGGATGTGCAGAGCGGGAAAGTTTTTATTACCAGTCAGAATCATGGCTTTGCCGTGGATGCGGATACATTGCCGGAGAGCGCGCGTATTACGCATGTTTCACTTTTCGATGGCAGTCTGCAAGGCTTCGAGTTGTTGGATAAACCCGCATTTTGTTTTCAGGGACACCCGGAGGCAAGCCCCGGACCGCATGAAGCGGATTATCTTTTTGATCGCTTTATAGCCATGATGCAGCATTCCAGGGATTGATGCCGGTCGATGATTGCCATAAATGATAGATTTATAAATCGCTTTGATCATGCCTAAACGTACCGACATCCAGTCTATTCTTATCATTGGCGCAGGTCCAATCATCATTGGGCAGGCCTGCGAATTCGATTATTCGGGCGTGCAGGCCTGCAAGGCGCTGCGCGAGGAAGGTTATCGGATTGTTCTGGTGAATTCGAATCCGGCGACGATTATGACTGATCCGGAAATGGCCGATGCAACCTATATCGAGCCTATTACATGGCAGATGGTGGAAAAGATCATTGAGCTTGAACGGCCGGACGCGTTGCTGCCGACCATGGGCGGACAGACTGCGTTGAATTGTGCGCTCGATCTGGTTAAGCACGGCGTGCTGGAAAAGTATCATGTCGAATTGATCGGTGCATCTCGTGAAGCGATTGATATGGCGGAAGATCGCGAGAAATTCAAAAAAGCGATGTCACGTATTGGTTTGAGCTCCGCGCACTCCGCGGTTGCGCACAGCATAGAAGAGGCGTTGCAGGTTCAGGCGATGCTTGGTTATCCTGTAATCATCCGGCCTTCTTTTACCATGGGTGGCAGCGGCGGTGGTATAGCTTATAACCGGGAAGAATTTATTGAAATCTGCGAACGTGGATTGGAAGCTTCGCCAACCAAGGAATTATTGATCGAAGAATCGGTGATTGGCTGGAAAGAATTCGAAATGGAAGTGGTGCGCGATAAGCAGGATAACTGCGTCATTATCTGTTCCATTGAGAATCTTGACCCTATGGGCATTCATACGGGCGATTCAATTACCGTGGCACCTGCGCAGACGCTGACCGACAAGGAATATCAAATCATGCGCAATGCATCAATTGCAGTGCTGCGTGAAATCGGCGTGGAGACGGGTGGGTCAAACGTGCAGTTTGCCATAAACCCGGAAAATGGCCGCATGCTGGTGATAGAAATGAATCCGCGTGTGTCGCGTTCGTCCGCGTTGGCTTCAAAGGCAACGGGTTTCCCGATTGCCAAAATCGCTGCGAAACTCGCCGTGGGCTATACGCTGAATGAGCTCGGCAATGACATTACCGGTGGTGTGACTCCGGCGTCATTCGAGCCAGCGATTGATTATGTCGTGACCAAGGTGCCGCGGTTTGCTTTCGAAAAATTTCCACAAACCAACGATCGTTTAACGACACAGATGAAATCTGTGGGTGAAGTCATGGCTATTGGCAGAACATTCCAGGAGTCATTGCAGAAAGCGTTACGCGGACTGGAAACGGGCGTGGATGGACTGGATGAGAAAACCGACAATCTGGAAAAAATCCAGTCCGAACTGGCTAATCCCGG
>JADZAR010000007.1 GCA_020852475.1 Nitrosomonas sp. | reverse complement strand
CCGAGTATCTGCACGCCGCCTTTGTCAAATCTGGCGGCTACCGGTTCGCGTATGAATTGCGCCGGTGGCGTGTAACGGATATAGCCGGTCACACCATCCAGAGAAACTTCGTCAGGCGAACGCGCATACAGCAGACGACTCATCAGTCGGAACGCATCAATGCCGAGTGCAAACAGACGCTCGGTATCTTTGTCTTTTTCCTGATGCAAGCCACGATAAGCCATAACCGCCGGGTGATCGGGCTGCAGCAGCCAGGGCATATCCATGAAACGGATACCGTCCAGTTCGTTAAAATAAAGCGGATCAGCGTTGCTGATAAAAACCTGCGAGGTCGCGTAAACAGGAACTTCGGGACTCAAAAAAGCGCGCACCCGGCGCACCTTGTTGGCATCCAGCGCGAGAAAAACCACATTCTCCGCGCCGCTGGTATGTCTGCGCAGCTGCGAAAAGAATCCCTGATCGTCTTCGTATTCAACTGATTCGGCGGTGTTGCCAAATTCTTCCAGCCAGCGACTGGCAAACGCGCTCTGCAAGCGTGACGACAGTGCTCCGGCGTCTTTGATGATAATCGCGTGCTTTCTGTGCAAGTCGTATGAATCCAGCGCCAACTCGGCAATATGACTGGCTTCAGCTTCCATCTGCATGCCGAACAAAAACAGATTGGGCGGCAACGGCATCGACTTATCCGTTGCATTGAGCGCCAGCGTCGGCACCGCGATAGTATGATTCGACGCCAGCGCAGTCACACCGTTGCGCGTTAACGGGCCGACGATTAGCACGGCGCCAGCCTGTAACGCCTGATGATAGGTCACCAAAACATCCAGCGGATCATCGGTGGTCGAATAAATTCGCACCGCGAAAGGCAAAGCCGATTCACGCCTGGCGGCAGTGACGAATCCTTCCTTGACCGTTTCAGCAGCCGGACCAAAAGAAGCGGATTGCAGTGGCAGCAATAATCCGATATGCGGAACAGGGACATACGCTGGCGGCGCGTCTGGATGGTACGCTTCCGGATGAGTGGCAAAAGCGCGCGCACTGCCGTATAGTGCCACGATCGCGATCAGAATGACAAAATAAAAACGTTGCATTGTAGAAAATAATATGCCTGTGAAAAACGCATTATATGTGGTTGCAACGCCAATAGGAAACCTTAACGACATCAGCCTGCGCGCTTTGGAGGTTCTCGCGAGCGTCGACGTGGTTGCCGCCGAACATGTTCAGAATTCAAAGTATTTGCTGTCGCACCATGCGATTCATACCCGAATGATCGCTCTGCACCAGCATAATGAAGCCGCCGTCGCGCATCAAGTCAGCGCATTCCTGGCGCAAGGAAAATCCGCCGCTTTGATCAGCGACGCCGGAACGCCGGCGATATCCGACCCGGGCGCCGTTCTAGTGCGACAGGTACGCGAACAGGGATTCCCGGTGATTCCGGTGCCGGGCGCGAATGCCGCCATCTGCGCACTCTCGGCGGCAGGCATCATCAGTCCGCATTTTCTGTTTTACGGATTCCTGCCAGCCAAAACAGGCCAGCGCCAGCAGGCATTAAAAACACTGGCCGCGCTGCCGTACACGCTGGTTTTTTACGAAGCGCCGCATCGCATTCAGGCAAGTCTGCACGATATGGCTGCCGTCCTGGGCGGCGAACGCCAACTCACTATCGCGCGCGAACTGACCAAACTGTTTGAAACCATTCATCAATGCAGGCTGGATGAAGCCATCGCATGGCTCGAAGCCGACGCACACCGCAAGAAAGGTGAATTTGTCATACTGGTTTCAGGCGCGCCGGCACCGGACAGCACTGAAATCAGCGAACAGACGCGCAACACGCTGACCTTGCTGCTGGCCGAATTGCCGCTGAAACAGGCGGTCAAGCTGGCCGCCGGCATTTCCGGCGAAAACAAAAAAGCGCTGTATCAGCTCGCGCTGAGTTTGAAGTCATAGCGTTTATAATGCGATTTTTCATCTGGATATGCCGCCGCCCATGAACACCTTACAGGAACTCACGCTGACCCGCCCGGACGACTTCCATTTGCATGTGCGTGACGACGCGCAAATGCAGGCGGTACTGCCGTTTTCCGCCCGGCAGTTTGCCCGCGCCATCATCATGCCGAATCTGAAACCACCTGTCGTCACCACCGCGCTGGCCGCCGCCTATCGTGACCGCATTCTGTCGGCGTTGCCGGATGCGCTGAAGCATCGCTTTGAACCGCTGATGACGCTTTATCTGACCGACGATACCGCACCACCGGAAATCCTGCGTGCGAAAAACAGCGGCATTGTGCACGGCGTCAAGCTTTATCCCGCCGGCGCGACGACGAACTCTGCCGCCGGTGTCACCGATATCGCGCGCTGTTATGCCGCGCTGGAAGCGATGGAAAAAAATGACATGCCTTTGCTGGTGCACGGCGAAGTTACCGATCCGTCTATCGATATTTTTGATCGCGAGAAAATCTTCATCGATACCGTGCTCACACCTGTCATCCGGCGTTTTCCGGGTTTGCGCGTGGTATTCGAGCATATCACCACGCAGGAAGCCGCCGACTTTGTCGCCGCCGCGCCGGATACCCTAGCGGCCACCATTACCGCGCATCATCTGCGCTATAACCGCAACGCGATTTTTCAGGGCGGAATCCGTCCGCATTATTACTGCCTGCCCGTCCTGAAACGCGAGCATCATCGTCAGGCGCTGACTCGGGCCGCGACCAGCGGTAGCAAAAAATTCTTCCTCGGCACCGACAGCGCCCCGCATCCGTGCGCGTTAAAAGAAAACGACTGCGGTTGCGCGGGCATATTTACCGCCCACGCAGCCATCGAATTATATGCCGAAGCATTCGAGCAGGCCGGCGCACTGGATCGGCTGGAAGCCTTTGCCAGCTTCAACGGCGCGGATTTTTATCGGCTGCCGCGTAACACGGCGCGGATCACGCTCAGAAAAACGCCATGGCAGATCCCGGAACGAATCGATTTCGCAGGCGATATGTTGATTCCTTTAGCCGCCGGTGAAATGCTCGGCTGGAAGATGCTGTAATGCTATACATTCCGGACTAAAACAGCTCTTCCAGAAAATTCGCCACGGACTGGTAAGCGCGATTGGCGGCGCGCTCGCTGTAGACCGTGCCAAAACCGGGATTATTGGCCGCCGGATTGGTGAATGCATGCAGGGTTCCACCATACACATGCATCTGCCAGTCGACTTGCGCCGTAGTCATTTCCTGTTCAAACGCCAGCACCTGTTCCGGCGGCACCATGGGGTCATCATGGCCATGCAGACACAACACTTTTGCCGTGATTTTCTGATTGGAGACAACGCCTGGCGCAAAAATGCCGTGAATACTGATCACGCCGGTCACATCCGCGCCGGAACGCGCCAGCTCAAGCACGCACATGCCGCCGAAACAGAACCCCATCGCCGCAACCCGCGCCGCGTCAACCTGCGGCAACGTCCGCACGGCGCGCAAAGCCGCGCTGATTCTCTGTCTCAACAAAGCGCGATCGGAAGCAAACGGCGACATCAGCGCGCCGTTGCCCGCAACATCGCCGTCCTTGCCGTAAATGCCCTTGCCATACATATCCAGCGCAAAACCGACATAGCCCAAAGCGGCCATGCGTTCAGCGGTTTTGCAAGCGAATTCGCGTCTCCCGCTCCAGTCATGCGCGATCAGTACGGCGGGTTTGGCAACACCGGTATCCTTGTAGGCAACATAGCTTTCCAGCACTACTTCACCATCCTGGTAATCCATCGTCTGCGTTATCATCGTCATTCAATCCTCGATTTTATTGTGAATACACCACCGGTTAAACCGGCAGCCTTTGTTTGCGGCCGACAGGTGGATCGATCAGCCATTTACCGGCCGTCCTTTTTTCCCGGCAAAACTGTTGTTCGCGTTATAATCCGCATTGCCCGCCCCTTTCCCGGATAACCATGATAACAAAGATAGCAAAGGGCTTACAGGGCGTTAAAACAACAGACTGATCAACACAGATCACTTTTTTACAGGACGCGTAACCATGAAACTACTCACTGACATCCCTCGCACGCCGCGAGACCGCTTTTTATCACTGTGGATTGCCGTAATCGCAGCAACCGGCTTCCTGCTGTCTTTCACGGGAACAGCGACGGCCGACAGCGTCTTCGTCTCGGCCAAACACGACAAAATCTTTATCGCTGACCGCGGATTACTCGTCAAGGATCTGCATACCGGTGCCATCAACACCCTGTGCACGCCCAATGGCCGCTGGTACGACCCGGCTGGCCATGATGTCACCGATTTACTGGGCACCGCCACGGACGTTGTCGTCAAACAGCATTACGCGATTGTTACCGTACATCCGCTGGACGCCCAGAATAATCCCTTTGTGGACACCATAACCGTCGACCTGACCAGCTGTCTGGATTATAAAATCGTCAAAGTGGATGACTGCATTGCCACCGTGGATCTTGACGGCGGTTATATGACCATTCCCTGCGTCGCCTATCAAGGTGGTTACCTGACAGTCAAAATGAACCGCCGCGGCCGTTCGGACAACTGGGAAGTCAATACATTCGGCGACAATGCGCACATCAGAAACTACTATGGCCATGACCGCAAACATGATCGCGACGACGATGATGATGACGATTGATCGACAGGACGGCTGATGACATCAAGTCTCAGTCTTTAACGTCCTTGTTCTGGGCGAAGAATTACCCGGCTGGCGTGGCTTTATCACGCCAGTCCGAGTTGGCCGGAAGATTAAAAACCCTGAGTTTACTTTCCATTCGTGAAATTTGATTTAGTCCCGTAATAAAAGCCGGTAGCTGCTGAAACCAGGGCAATTATTGGACTCAGGATAACGCCAAGCTCTTTGATGTGATCAACATCGATAATTCCGAATCCTAGCAGGATTAGCATTCCACTCACGACAAGTCCAAGCAACCCGATCAGCAGATAGGCAATCATTCGTCGCGCGGCAGGTTCTCTACCAGCGAGCGTTTTTTTTGCTGTTTGAGCTTTCTCGGCTTTTTCTTCGTCCATTTTGCCCCCGGCAACTATTGTATCTATTTACGCATAGCCTCGCGAATACGATGGTCAGCGTCTTCTACGAGTACTTTACGTTTGTTTTTCTCTTGATCAACGAAAAATTTTTCGGAATTGATTGACCTGCGAAGAACGTCAGTAAATGTCACATGCTCTTCTGCTGCAATTTTTTGAAGAAACTCTACTTGATCTTCTGGAAGATTTACGGTGATTTTTTTCATGGCCATGATGCGTTCCTCTGGTGAATGGATGGATCAATGGGCTATAGCTGTATATGGTTTAATACCATATACCAATCACATATCAACCTTACCAAAGCAAACCGGAAAGTATCATCAATGCGGAAATCGACGCTTCGATTTGCAAAACAATTATGTCGGATTTCTTTACACAGCAGAATATGCGCATTAAGTATTCACAACTTCGATCATGATTGCAGACTATAAATCAGTGGCATAAAAAATGTGGCATGAAATTTGCTTGGAAGAGAAATATAAATTCTTTGAGTAATACATCCTGAAGTTCTCGCGCAATTCTTCATATTTATGCTGTAAACGAAAAACCAGGTTTCCGAGAATTTAGTGAAAAAAATAAATTTTTTATAAATTTGAACGGGGTTTGTATGATTAACAGCATAATAAGAATATTGAGCATCTCGGTTATGACATTTGGCCTGGCTACAACAGCGCAGGCAACACTCGAGTGGCGACTGGGTGGAAAAGCGGTTTATGACACTGATACCGACATTACCTGGCTGGCAGATCCCAGCGCTGCGAGTGCCAATATTTATGACAATGGTACTTTCAACAATGATGGCTTAATGACCTGGAACAACGCCGTTGATTGGCTGGCAAACTTGAATGTAGCCGGTGTAACAGGCTGGTACGCCACAGAGGAATCAAACCGCTGGTATAACCCTGGAAATCAATTTACTGCGGTTGATCATCTTATCGATAAGCTGATAAACGCCCCTGCTGAGCCTTCTGATTTTCTCCATCCTGTTCCCGTCAATGCTGTTTCTGAATTTCTTGGAGCTTTTAGTTATCTTTATTGGGCAACCGGCAGTTTTCTGGTTTGTGGCGGGCAACCTTGCCCAGATCACGACAATTCAGAACCACATGCAATTGTTTTTAATCTTAGCCCAGTTTACTATCGTATCGGTGCAGGAGGTTATACGACGAATGTTGGTTTAATGGGGCCTGAAGCTGAATTCGCTACGCTGGCCATGCATGATGGCGATGTTTTTGCGCAGATACCTGAGCCAAACACGATAATGCTGATCAGCATTGGCCTGGCAGGACTATTGGGGTTTGGTTGCCGCCGATTAAAAAACGAGTCAGCCTGCATCGGCCTGCGGTAGCGTCCAAATACCGTGTAAGTGATCCGGCAAAATAACGACGGCATTCATGCGAAAAGAGTAGCGCTGTTTTGTGTATTCAAATGTACTACGTAGTAAATCGATTCACTCGACTAATAGCCGATTGGATTTGCGGTCGACGCATCCTACCGGGCTTATCGGCGCCATTGGCGTCGGTATCACCATGCTCATTCTGGTATTGCTGTGGATGAGCATGTCATTACCAATATTTATTAACCAGACATCTCGTTCTATCCGGGCTTCTGTAACGAATTAGAAATCAATCCGCAGATCAACCGGTATTTTTACATCTCCTGCCGCATTTACCATTCAATTTCATCGGTTTGTGCGAAATCTCACAGATAACTCCTCTGCTTTTTCCTAAACTGTCAGCGTGTTTGATTGAACTGATTTATCAATTCAAAACGGCACCGTTTGTTTTTATCACTGATCTCAACATAAAGGAAAACTGATGAAATTCACCAAAATTACTTCTACCGCTTGCGTTCTGTTTTTACTGATTTTTGGAAACACATGGGCTGTCGCTGGCAGCGGCATTAACAGCAATTGGAATCAAATTGGTATTGCCACAAGCCAGAATACAATGAACACACCGAAAGGTAAGTTAAAGAACATACAAGCCAAACTAGAAGCACGGCTCTGCACACTCAGTCCAAGGGATAACATCAATGCCCGCATTCAGTCGACATTAAACAAAAATCAACAGGCAAAAGAGCAAGTCTGTTAAATTTGCCAAATTACACTCAAGGTGGTGTCTCAGCACCGGAAAAAACGCTGTATTTTGATGTTTTATCCGAAACTGCGCTCCACCTCATCATTGAAGTGATAACCAAAAGCTAGACAAGTTGTTAAGCTCTGATAAAAAAGCTGAATCGACCGAACTTTTCCGGAGATTTTTTTGTTTGAGTCAGGCCGCATCAGTTGACTCTTCCAGTTGGCGATAATATTGCCATTCGTTCCGTATAGCGAATCGACAGATATTGACTGCCATGATCGCTGTATTTACCCACTTTAATTCCCGATTCTCACGCTCTAATTCCTTGAGTCGCTCACGCTCCGAGGTTGACATGCCGCCTCGAATACCTTGATCAGTCTCAGTCTGTCGTACCCATTTGCGCAGGTCTCAGCAGCACAACCGACGATCTTAGATACTATCGCTGTCCACTCCAACGCATAATCGCCCTGGTGTTCTCGCAATAACCGGACAGCGCGTTCCCGCACTTCCGGTAAATATCTCATTTGTTTTTTCATTACTCTATCCTCTCAAGAAATAGAGTCTCCGGCAATCCGGAGTCAATTTAGCAAACATCAGCTTTTATCATTGCGTTATGAAGTTATGGGTTTGGGAAAGGTTTTTGATTATAATCCCCCGAGGATGCGGAAGAAATTTCAGAAACGATAGCGATAACACTACGAATGGAAGCCGCGATTTCCTCCATTGTCTGCCCTGCATACGAAACAAGTTTATTTCCTGATGTAATTTTTTCTCCGGAATCACTCACTAATTCTTTGATTTCTCTTGACGAGTTAGCAACTCGCTGAGACAAAGTTCGCACTTCATCAGCAACCACAGCAAATCCGCGACCTTGATTACCAGCACGCGCCGCTTCCACTGCGGCGTTCAGTGCAAGAATGTTGGTTTGAAAAGTAATTTCGTCAATTATAAAAATAATTTCAGAAATTTTGTTTGAAGATTCCTTAATAGAATCCATAGTAGCCATCATTTGACTAATAACGCTCACACCTTTATTTGTAACAGGGGTCATTCCATTCGCAACACGCATAATGTCGTTCAGATTGTTTTCAACAAAAATGGAAAGCTGATTAAAGGATTTGGCAAGTGATTGACTGAAACCACGTTTGTTATCCAAGCTCATTTTTAGATTAAAACCACTCGTATTGTTAGCCGCTGCGTCTACAATCTCTTGGATTTCACCTATAATCTTATTTAATGAATCGACTGTATTATTTACACCATTTTTGGTTTGCCCAAATACTCCGGGATAATCTTGTGTTATTTTTTGACTTAAATCACCTGCGGCCAAGGCATTAGTTACTCGCATTACATCATTCAGACCTACTTCAGTGGTTTCTAGAAGCTGATTAAGTAATCCACAAATCTTTTTCCCAAAACCACTTTTACTTGTTAAATCTATTTTTTTACTAAAATCTCCCTGCACAGCTGCATCAACGATAACTTCAATTTCTGTCACTAACTGAGACAAACTCTCTTGCATTGCAAGCATGGATTCCAGCATGCTACTGGAATCCTTCTTCTGGTTAAATTCGACACCAGAGCTCAAATCTCCTTGAGTGATTCGTTCTGCCATAAATGCCACCTTAGCGGACTCAACCCCTTCAGTACGCAATTGAATCGCAAGGTAAACCAATATAATGGATTCAAAAACGACATAGGCTGCATGCAGCAATACAATGCCATAGCTCTCGCCATGATTGAATATCCAAACATTCAAGTGCAAAGCCTGCAAAAAATTAAAAACCAAATGATGAGCAGCAATTAGTACTGCGCCGAAAATGATCGGACGCCAGTCTCGATAGGCTAATAAAAATGCAAGCACTACAAATAAACCGAAGTGCATTTCTATCACACCATGACTGACTTGAATATGAATCGCAATTTGAATGATTAAAGCACTTGCTATCGTTAATCTTGAAAATAGAGTTCCTTCCATTGCACGCCAGATCAAGAAAGCAAAAACCAAAACCGGAATACCAACCATTAAGCTAAAACCCAGCTGGTCATAAAGCAGCCCTACCACGACGGTGACTAAAAATAAAAAAACAAGTGTAACCATCATTACCCTGTCAACCTGGACACGCATCGGTTTTAGCAAAACTTCATGATCATCCATTTCATGCCTCTCGACTTACGTAAAATAAGTTATATGAAAAAAAACAGCTTTCTGCCAATAGTTTAAGAAAAATAATGTAGAAACAGATTATTTAGCACTCTACAACCTTATAAACAGCATAGGCTTTAAGTGCACTTTAACGGTATTTCATTAATCTGGCTTTAACGTAATAGAAAAAAGCAGGCCACGCGTTTTTCTGGCCAGCCAAGGTCATAAAAGGCAGCGTCAATTAAACCTGAGCTGGATTGATAAAGTCATATCGATTCAGCGTTTTAATTCCGCGCGCGTTGGCTGAATAGAAAGCTTTTGGTAATCAGCGGCGCTTTCCTGATTATGATCGCGCCGTTTAAGACCGTGGAAGCTCGATTAGCATTGCGTAATCGAGCGCCTTATCTGAACCTTGTCTGTCTTGCATCAATGTAAGGCGTTAACGCGGCACCGCTTGTTGTTACATTTTACAAAAGAAGGCAAAGTCTTTTACACGAATCTGGCAGGATGTATTACTTGTCTTTTGCTGGTATGTGTTATTGCAAGAATTGGTACTTTATTTGCGTTTGTTGATTGATGCGCCTCCTTGCAGTCGGCACATCCTACCGGGCTGAATTTTTCAAGCCCCTCACACGACTACAAGCAAAAGAGAAGATTACCGAATATATAGAGATTTTTTATAACCGACAGAGAAAACAAGAAAGACTAAGCTCTCTATCGCCAGAGGAATTTAAGTAACGATACTATGCAGATCGATCCGCTGCTTAATTACATGGATTCTATACTTAACAACATACCTCAATGCATCATGCGCCCACCCTATAAATTCAAACACCCCGAACCATGCCGGCAAGACTTTCAGCCAATTTCAGAAGTCCGGTATGGTCTTCAAGTCCATCGAGAAAGCGCTGCGGAATGCCGGTCAAACCGGTCTGCGCGCCGGTCAGTGCGCCGGTGAGAATCGCCCGGGCTTGATTCTGTCCACCGCCATTGATGGCGTGAAGGACGGCGGATTCAAAATTGTCATGGAATCGCGCAGCCAGATAATAGGCTGCCGGTAGCTGATGATAGATGGCGCAAGGCATGCCGTACACCATCGATACTTTCCACGCGGGTTCCAGCCGGATATCCGGATCGGCCGCAGCGGCCGCCATATATGACGGTGTCAGCAACGCATCGGGAGAAGCGAAACGGCCTGCGCGCGGCGGATCCGGGTCGCCCGGTCGCGGCGGCTTCAAATCGTCATTCGTGACCGCATGAAAAGGCAGCTCCCCGGCTTTGACCAATTTCATGAGCTTGGCCGACAATTCGCTATCGAGCCTGTGCCCCTGCACCAGATGCCCCAGCACAACGCCGTAAGCCACCGTCATGGAAACCACGAGATGGTCGGTCTGCGTGAGCATGGTGTTGCCGGTAACGGCCGCAGCGAGCCGATCAGGCTGGAACGCGTAACGAACGGCAATCGCCAACGTGCGCTCAATCGCCTCGGTGGTATCGGCATGTGACCCTGTCTGTCCCCAGGGCAGTTTCTGCTCGACACGCCGTCGCCAGACCTCACGGATGGACTGGCTGGTGTAGTTGCCGGGCCCACTGACCGGTGTTCCGTCGAGCAGCGGAAAAAGTTCTTCATCCATCCGCCGGCAAAAGTCGTCGTGATCATATCCACCACATTCAACCAGTGAGCGCAGGGTGAGTTTCAGGATAAAACCCGCCTGGGACAACTGGCCGGCTTTGCAACCTATATGGTAGCGATCCGGCCTGGGATCGGTGTAGCCACCGATCCAGTCACCATAATCGCGGCGCAGTTCATTCAGGTCGTAATACCAGTGTGGCCCCAGGCCCAGGGCATCGCCAACAAACGCGCCCATGATGGCGCCCACGGCGCGATCCTTGATGTCATTTTCCGTCATATTTTTGCCTCCGCATCAGCAGTTTCAGTACAGTTGCGTCATCACGAGCAAGCTCGTCATTTCGCCCCCCTCTACGCCATCGATTAGACATGATTTCATTTCCACCGGCAAGCACGGCATCATTGATCGCAAAACAGCCGATGCTTCAGCGCGTTGTTCATTGACATTAAAATAAGCCTTGAGTATATTCACAAAGTAATGTTATTTCTCGCCCGCAGTTCCAGTTAAGCTTTCCTTTGAATATATCTGCCTGAATTTATAAAAAGTATGCGCATTGTTGTCACCGGCATGGGTGTCATTTCACCGATTGGTTCCAGCGTTGACCAATTCTGGAATTCGGCTGTCACGGGTCAAGGCGGCATACGTCAAATCATCTGTTTCGATGCCTCCGGGCACCGTTCGCGCATCGCCGGTGAAATTCCGGATTTTGATCCGAAATCCTTTCTGTCCGCCAAACAGATTGAACAGACCGACCGTTTCACCCAGCTCGCTTTGTATGCCGCCAAGGAAGCCTTGAACGACGCGGGTGATCTCAGCGGTTATCCGGCCCGGCGACTTGCAGTCAGTCTCGGTTCGGGCATGGGCGGATTTTCTACGTTTGAATCGTCTGCTGCCCGCAAGCTACAGAACAAATCGGTGCCGCCCTTTACCGTGCCGAGAACCATGGCCAATTCCGCCGCCGCCTGGATTGCGGCGCAGCAGGGTTTAAAGGGCGCGAACCTGACATGCAGCACGGCGTGCTCTTCCGCCGCCAATGCAATCGGCATGGCGCTGGATCTTTTACGCGCCGGCAGAGCGGATGCCGTCGTCACCGGCGGCGCTGAAGCCTGCGTTCTGCCGCTGACTATTGCCGGATTTGAAGCGCTGCACGCGCTGTCCACCGGGTTTAATGACGATCCCGCATGCGCCTCGCGCCCTTTTGCCACTGGCCGCGACGGCTTTGTCATGGGAGAAGGCGCTGGCATTCTGGTATTGGAAAAAGAGCAGGAAGCGATGCGGCGCGGCGCGAAAATATACGCCGTCATCGCCGGTTACGGCGGCGCCTGTGATGCGGCGCATATTGTCGCGCCGGATATTGACGGACAAATCGCGGCAATGCAGGCCGCCCTTGAAGACGCGCGGATCGCACCGGACGCCGTTGACTACATCAACGCGCATGCAACGTCGACGCCGCTTGGCGATGTGATTGAAACCAGGGCAATCAAACGGTTATTCGGCGAACATGCACACAAACTCGCCATCAGCGCCACCAAGTCACTGGTCGGCCACACTATCGGCGCATCCGCGGCGCTCGG
>JADZAR010000006.1 GCA_020852475.1 Nitrosomonas sp. | reverse complement strand
CGCCACATGCAAAATTACGCATCGCACAGGCGCCCGAAGTCAATGAACAGTGGCTGGCGGCGCTGATTACGCGTTTCGAGAAAATCAAAGCACTGAACGATGCCGAAGCACGCGCGGAACTGGCGCGATGGGTGCCTGAATATACGCCGAACGGTGAAAGCATGCATTAACAGGCTGTTAAACCTAAAAACCTCAGAACGCCTCTAAAAATCAAAATAGCGGATCAGCGGCAAGCTTGCGACCCCCAATCTGCCACCCTATCGCTCCTATGGTGGATGACGCCGTGCTTATCCATATATGGACTCCTCCCGTTTTGCAAGCAAAATTTGTGATGGTTTTAAGGTGCAACTGCTTCCGTATATCCGGTTTCTCGTTGGGTAGCTTCTCTACCCGAGCCATGATGGATTTCGCGCGTAAAGTTCAGATCGCCCTAGCGGCTTTGCCTTGTGATGCTCCTGGCAGGGAGCCAATGGATAAGACTGAATTATTTACGCCGGTCCGACCTGTTTGCCATCAATTCATTTTGCTACGCAATTACCAGTGACTTTTCCTCTCTACCAAACAAAATTTACTGTCTTTACCCTGAAAATGCTTCATCTACTATGCCGTCTTCCGGCAAGTTTCCCCACGACTCAATATTGACCATGCGATACGAGCATTCTTATTGGCTAATGCAACCGTTGCAATATTCTTGTTACGTCGGACAGCCAGGTTTTTTACCCAACGACTGCGGCCATCCTCTTTATTCTGGGGCGCTTTGAGCGCAGCACGGACGCCATGCACCAGTAGCATGCGTATATACTTGTCACCCCGCTTACTTATCCTGCCTAGTCTGTTCTTGCCGCCGCTGGAATGCTGCAGCGGTATCAATCCAAAGCATGCAGCCATATCCCGACCGCTATTGAACTGTGTGCCATCACCCACTGCCGCGACTATCGCACTGGCGGTAATCGGGCCAATTCCCTCAACTTCACACAGCCGTTTGATACGATCGTCTTCACGGACTGCTTGGGCAAGCCCGGCGCCAAAGACTACAATGCGATCATCCAGTGCACATAATTCCTCACTCAAACATGCCAGCAACACGCGAAAATTCCCCCGTCAATCCATTCTCAGCATCTTCCAGCAAATCAGGCAACGCCTTTCGCAACGGGCCTAACGACTTCGCCACAATAACTCCAAACTCGGCCAGAAAACCCCGTATCTCATTGGTTAACGCCGTGCGGGATTTGACCAGCCGTGAGCGGATGCGATGTTCTGCCTGTATGACTTGTTGCTCGACCGTCTTGATCGCAACAAAGCGCATACTCGGACGTCCAACTGCTTCACAGATCGCTTCCGCGTCATTGGCATCGTTCTTGCCACTCTTCACGCAAGGTTTCACAAACTGCGGCGCCATCAACCGAACATCATGACCTAACTTGATTAGTTCTCGTGCCCAGTAGTGGGCGCTACCGCAGGCTTCCATACCAATCAAACAAGGCGGCAATTCACGAAAATAACCCAACATCTGCAACCGGCGCAATTGTTTACGTTGCTGTACCTTCCCCGCTTTGTTTACGCCATGAATCTGAAATACCTGCTTCGCCAAATCAATTCCCATACATGTTATAGCCATCATCTCCTCCCGCTTCCTGATTACTAAAATCTTTAGCTTGGCATTACGATGCCGTTGAGTGGGAGGGGAGTCCATTTTATTGCCCTACTCCGGTTTACTCTACGCAGTAAGTGTGAAATATTCCGACACATAGCGTTTCATCGTTGGGATTCACTGGGTTCACCGGGAATAACGATTTCTCCTGTTTCCAGCAGCAAAATCCGGTCAATGCCTTCCCGACAGGTCGGCATAACCGGTAACAGCAGAATCGTTGTGCGATTCCGCATCACTACCGCGAGCGCTTTGAATACGTCATCCGCCAACTCCTGCGCATGCCGCGGCCAGAGATCATCGATGATCAGGATCGGTGGATTTCTCAGAAAAGCACGCGCGACAGCAACAAGCTGCCATTGCTTGCGTGTCAGGCTCGCGCCACTGTCATCGATTCGTGTTTGCAGACCCTCCGGCATGTCACGCACAAAATCCGCGACCCCGGTTGCCTGGATTGCCTGCATAATGCCCGCTTCATGCGCGCAACCGGTATCGCCATAAGCGATATTGCCGGCGATACGATCGTTGAGAATAACCGGAATACCGGAAATGACCGCAAACTGCGCAAGCAAATCGCAACGCCTGATCTGGCCGTAATCCTGTCCGTCCAGTTTTATCTCACCCGCTGCCGGTAGGCTGAAGCCCAGCAACAAATCCATGAGCAGTAATCTTGCAGCACCGTCGTCAACAACCAGGGCGATGGTCTCTCCTGGCCTGATGATCAGATCGAGCGTATAAGGCCGGCAAAACACTTTTTTACTGCACTGTACATGCACTTGATTCAGCGTTAACTCTCCACGTACTTCAGTTAAGCTGACAGTGCCATGCGCTGATGCTGCGGGCAGATCGAGCAATAAAAATAATTGTTCCAGTTGTCGCTGCATCAATCCAGGTACACGGGACACTCCGGCCAGACGACTGACGGGCATTATCATCAGCAGCATGATGGCGACAAAGGCACCAGCCTGGTCAATTGATAATGTCTTGTCAATAACCTGTTGCATGAGCAAATAAGCCATCGCTATGGTGATCAGGACAATCAATAACTGACAGAGCATTGTCACGAACGCCTTATAGTCATTTTGCTGATTCTCGCTGTTCAGGATGGATTGGACGGTACTGTCGAAATGCCGGCATTCCTGCTGTTGTCCGCCAAGTAGTTGAATATGGCGAAAGTTCTCGAAACAATGACGCAGACGGCCTGCCAGTTCGGTATTATCGGGCTCGGCGTTTTGCATACCGGCATCAAGATAGTGTTTTTGCTGACCGGTTATCACCTGAAACATCAGAAAAACAAAAGGAATCAGCAGGCAAATCAGTATCGCAATTTCCCTGTTCAAATAAAAAAGGCATGCAATCAGTCCTGCAACGACGAGCGTATCCCGCATCAATACCGTCAGTGCTTGCATGCTTGTCTTCGATATCAACCGGGCATGGTGCAATGCCGCCTGAGCGGTATGACTCTCGTTCACGGACTGACAATACCGCACGGGCAGATGAAGCAGTTTGTCAAACAATGCGCTGTTCAATTGCACAACGAGCTGCTTGTCTGCTTTTCTCATCCAGTACTGACCGACATATCCGGAAACACTATAAATAATGATAAGTACAATAAAAACGAGCAGCGCAGTTTGCGCGCATGATTCGTTCTGCTCGATAAAAGCGGCGTGCAGGATACGCTGAATTTGTATCGGCAGGATGGCCATTGTTACCGCCATGGCTATCATGGTCAGCGCAGCCCAGAAAAAAAAATGCTTGCAGGCTGCCATCATTCTTGCAAGACGCTGGTAATAGTGTGCTTGAATCATGAAAAAGCCTGCGATTTATTTAACGTCTCTCATTGTGATGTCTTATTTTAAGTCAGAAGTAGCGATTCAAGCTGCAAGTTTTGCTGCACAGATATAGTACAATGCGCATTTCACTTAATCAGTCAGTGAAATCACGCATGCTGCTCATTTTGGTCAGCACCCGACGCGCGCATCTGAACTTGACATCTACTCGCATACCCTGTCGCAGGGTTCTGATTTAACGGAATAAACAAAGTGATGCAATCAACACAACCGACCGGAGAAAATAGCATTCAACAGCACACGCCACAGCGCAAAGGCATTGTGCTTGCCGGAGGTTCGGGCACAAGACTTTACCCGGTGACCAAGGCCGTTTCCAAACAGCTGTTACCGGTTTTCGACAAGCCCATGGTTTATTATCCGCTCAGTACGCTGATGCTTGCCGGTATACGCGATCTGTTGATTATATCAACGCCGCAGGATATCGCCGATTATGAATTGCTGCTCGGTAACGGGCATCAATGGGGATTGAATATCGCTTATGCGATTCAACCCGAGCCGGGCGGGCTGGCGCAGGCTTTTCTCATCGGCGAATCTTTCATCGGTAATGATTGTTCAGCGCTTGTTCTGGGCGACAATATTTTCTATGGTCATGATTTTTGCCACTTGCTGACCAACGCCATGCAAAAAACATCCGGCGCCAGTGTCTTCGCTTATCATGTGCAGGATCCCGAACGTTACGGCGTAGTGGAGTTTGATGCACAGGGGCAGGTGCTAAGTTTGGAGGAGAAACCACTGAATCCGAAATCAAACTATGCCGTGACCGGATTATATTTTTATGATCGTAACGTTATTGATTACGCAAAAAGCATCAAGCCTTCGCATCGCAATGAACTGGAAATCACGGATGTAAACCGGATTTATATGGAGCAGTCAACGCTGAATGTTGAAATCATGGGACGCGGTTATGCCTGGCTGGATACCGGAACGCACGAATCATTGCTCGAAGCAAGTCATTTTGTAGCGACGATAGAGCATAGGCAGGGATTGAAAATTGCCTGCCCGGAAGAAATTGCTTTCCATCAGGGCTGGATTGACGCCGCACAGCTGGAAGTGCTCGCAGCGCCCCTGGCGAAGAACGGTTACGGTCAATATCTGCTGCAAGTCCTCAAACGTAAATATTAAAGAGCCTGCAACCATGAATGCGACACCACTGGCAATAACCGATGTTTATCTTCTGCAACCCAGCGTTTTTGGCGATACGCGTGGTTTTTTCTATGAGAGTTTTAATCAACGGCAATTTGATCAAATCATCGGCAGGCATGTAGCTTTCGTGCAAAACAATCACTCCCGCTCGGTGAAAAATGTATTGCGCGGCCTGCATTACCAAATAAGGCAACCGCAAGGCAAACTTGTGCGCGTCGTCGCGGGCGAAGTATACGATGTAGCAGTTGATCTGCGCCATGCTTCGCCGACTTTTGGCCAATGGGTGGGTGAGATACTGAGCGCCGAGAACAAAAAGCAGCTCTGGATACCGGAAGGGTTCGCGCACGGTTTTGTCGTGCTTTCGGATTATGCCGAATTTCTGTATCAGACTACTGATTATTGGGCGCCTGAACATGAGCGCTGCATTATCTGGAACGATCTCACACTCGCCATTGATTGGCCTATTGACGGGGAACCTGCGCTTTCCGCCAAGGATGCGCAGGGCAAATCATTCAAAACGGCGGAAGTCTATACGAATAACCAAGCATAACTTGCTGTCTCCCTATCGCCTGGCGGATTGCTGATGGTTAAACAAAAATCAGTTTATGTATGCACCGAATGCGGCGGACAAACTTTGAAATGGCAGGGTCAGTGTCCGCACTGCCAGTCATGGAATACGCTTGTTGAAACCGTGACCGGGAAAGAAGTTTCACGTTTCAGCCCGGTATCCGATACTGACCAGCTACAAAACCTGTGTGATATTGAAACGCAGGAAGAACCGCGCTATTCCACCGGCATTTCCGAACTGGATCGCGTACTCGGCGGCGGCATGGTGCGCGGCGGCGTTGTGTTGCTCGGCGGTGATCCGGGTATCGGTAAATCCACCTTATTACTGCAAGCGCTGGCGCAAATGTCTATTGACTGCAAAGTACTGTATGTCAGTGGCGAAGAATCCGCCCAACAGATAGCGCTTCGCGCCAGAAGACTTGCACTCAATGTTCAATCCGTACCGCTCCTCGCAGAGATACAGCTGGGAAAAATACAGCAGGTGTTGACTGAGCATCAACCCCGCGTAGCTGTAATTGACTCGATTCAAACGATTTATTCGGAAACACTTCAGTCCGCCCCCGGCTCGGTCGCGCAAGTACGCGAATGTGCCGCGCAACTCACGCGACAAGCCAAGTCCAGCGGCACTGCGATTATTCTCATCGGTCATGTGACAAAAGAAGGCGCGCTGGCTGGACCCCGCGTTCTGGAGCATATGGTTGATACTGTTTTGTATTTCGAAGGCGATATGCATTCAAGCTTCCGCCTGATCCGCGCTTTCAAGAACCGTTTTGGCGCGGTCAATGAGCTGGGTGTCTTCGCCATGAGCGAGAAGGGTCTGCGCGAAGTCAAAAATCCATCGGCTTTATTTCTGTCGCATCATGGTGGTCAGGTGGCCGGCTCATGTGTCATGGTGACGCAGGAAGGCACGCGCCCGCTGCTGGTTGAAATACAAGCCCTTGTCGACGAGGCGCGCGCACCGCATTCCAAACGTTTATGCGTTGGTCTGGAACAAAACCGGTTAGCCATGCTGCTGGCCGTGTTGCACCGTCATGCCGGTATTCCCTGTTTTGACCAGGATGTTTTCGTCAACGCTGTCGGTGGCGTCAAAATTGCGGAACCTGGGGCGGATCTGGCCATTTTACTGGCCATTGTCTCTTCGCTGAAGAACAAACCGTTGGCGGAAAAAATGGTGGTTATCGGCGAAGTGGGACTCGCAGGTGAAGTCCGTCCCGTTCAGCGCGGACAGGAGCGATTAAAGGAAGCCGCCAAACTTGGATTTTCCCGCGCCATCATTCCTCAGGCGAACAAACCGAAACAGTCCATCGCCGGTATGGAAATCATCGCTGTCAAAAATGTACATGACGCTGTTGACCGGATGTATGATTGAAACCGATCATAAAAAGGATCTACACAAACTGAATCGAGAGACACCGCGACTATTATATTTTCTGTGCGCATGTTCTGTTTTTATGATACTGCTCGCAGCTGTACTGCCGCCGATTGCACAGCCCCATGATTACCACGGATTCGCTGATCAGCGATTGCTGCTGGGCATTCCTAATTTCATGAATGTGGCTTCCAACTTTGCCATCATGTTCAGCGGAATCGCAGGTCTGTTTTGTCTTCGACATGCAGCAGACAGTAAACATGAATTCGATCGGCAGCCGTTTAAAAATGCCGCGGAAGTGTGGGCGTACCGGATTTTTTTTCTCAGCATTATCATGACCGCCCTGGGATCGGCCTGTTACCATTGGCGTCCCGATAACGCGGCGCTGCTCTGGGATCGCCTACCCATTGCAATCGGTATTATGGCGCTGCTTGCTGCGACGCTGTCTGAACGTATCGATTCCAGGCTTGGATTCCATTTATTACCGGCACTTGTGTCAATAGGCGCAGCAAGCGTATTGTATTGGTACTGGAGCGAGCAACAGGGTACCGGCAATCTGAATTTTTATATTGTCATACAGTTTTATTCATTATTGCTCATAGCACTCCTGAGTCTGATGCTGCCCACCGCTTACACGCACGGCAACATGGTACTCCAGGCCATTGGGTTTTACGCGCTGGCAAAAGTAGCTGAAACATTTGATCAGCAGATTTTCACTCTGGGACAGATAGCCAGCGGTCACACGTTGAAGCATTTGATAGCAGCGCTGGCAATCTGGTGGATTGTTCGCATGCTGCGGGAAAGAACGTGTGCCGGCCAATAAAATCTATGTTAAGGACTTGACGGATATGCGATAATCCGCCTGCATGACAAGTCAGAAGTCAGAAATTACAAAATGAACATCCCCGGTCATATCAAAAATAGCCTGCTGCAAACCAAGCTCGATGATTTGATCAGGCACGCCAGAGATAACGAAAAAAAGCAGACGCAGTACGAAACCTTCGGTTTTGAAATTATCGATGCAAATACGCCGACAGAGCTGCGCTATTTATTATTGTCACAACTGAAAGTTCGTTTCCAGTTGCAGGATGTTGTACTGTGTCTCATTGATCAACACAGGGATACAGCGCGACTGTTCTTCGATCAGGATGAAAAAGCCCGGACGAATTATGAAAACAGGCTGCGGATACTTGATACCGCCAAAGACTCCAGAATTATCGATACATTAGACAAAGTATCATTAACAGGCGCAGATGTCCTTGAAAAATGCCACTGGATGATTGCTGGCCTGAACAACAAAGCACCTTTCAAAAGCGCAGCATATCTTCCATTGATGCGGAGAAAGCGTATTATCGGCGCGTTACTGCTTCTGAGTGATGATGCGAAACGCTATCCGCAGGGCATTGGCACGTTTTTTCTGCAAAAATTATCCGCCATGACCGCAGTTGCCATTGAAAACTGTCTCAATCAGCAACGGCTCAGGGAAATCAGTTATCAGGACGTATTGACGCGGGTTTATAATCGCCGTTACTTTGATCTGCGCCTAAAAGACGAAATTGCTCGCAGCCTGCGCTGGAAAGACGATCTGGTGTGCATGTTTCTCGACGTGGATTATTTCAAACGCATCAATGATACCTATGGCCATCAGATTGGCGATGATGTTTTAGTACGCACAGCCAGTCTGATAAAAATGCAGGTACGCGCCTGTGACATTGTGGCGCGCTACGGCGGGGAAGAATTTGTCGTTGTGCTTCCGGCAACATCGCTGCAATCTGCTCACGAAATAGCTGAGCGTTTGCGTCAGTCGGTTCACTCAAATTTATACGATTTTCAGGGCGAACAATTTCGAGTATCCATTTCGATTGGCATGGCCAATCTGAAAAATTTCTGCCCATCATCACCGCAAGATAAACCGAATTGCGAGTCAATCGGCACACTATTGCTCGCCAGAGCAGATGCAGCCTTGTATCAGGCCAAAGAAAGCGGTAGAAATCAGATTGCGGTATTTACAAATGACGATTTGAAGCCGTAGCTTCTCCCCGACTTTCTTCAAAAGCTGCGTTATCCCGCCTCGCACAATTTACATTCCTCTTCGCAAAGGAGTTGTTTGATTAAAATCAATATCACTCCGAATCTTAATCGATAGCATGCACCTGCTATTAAAAGCAAATTCAATAATGCGTACAAGGGGGGTTTTATGAAATTTCGTATTTTTTTAGCTTTATCGATCGCTCTGATATTGATTGCGTGCGGGGGCAGACCCACTGCACCGGAAACACCTGATCCAGATGCCTATGGCAAAACCATTCAGCCTTTCCACCAAATACCTTCGGGCGATCAGGAAGGAGGCGGAAAAGCCAGATCAATTGATTCAGATTCGGCCTATTAGTCTGGCTTTTATTCCATAGCGTTTTTTCCTGCTAATTAAACGCTATGGAATTCGATAATAGCGTAAATCAATAAATAAAAATGGGCGAATTCAATGTTTCTCGCAAATAATGCAACGGTGTGCTAGGCAGAATCACTGAGCAGCTTCCCCTGTCGGACGCGATCACCCCATGCATGCATCCACGACACAAAGTCATCCGCCAGTAACGGTTTGGATACGAAATTACCCTGCGCATAATCACAACCTGTCTGTTGCAAAAAAAACCAGTCCTTTTCATCCGCAACACCTTCCGCCACAACTTCCATACCCAACTGCTTAGCCATGGAAAGGCTTGCATCATAGATGGCGCGCAATGTCTCATCCGCCCAGGCGCGATGGACAAAGCCTTGATCAATCTTGAGCTCATCAAAAGGAATATCACGTAGTTGCGCCATTGACGAATGCCCGGTGCCGAAATCATCGATCGACAAATGAAAACGTTTCAACCGTAACCGCGTCAGAATTTCCAAAGGTACCCGTGCATCCGCACTCATTAATTGACTTTCCGTCACTTCGAGTACAATGTTTTGAGGCGAAAGACCGTTTTCAATCGCAAGATTGACAACAAGATCCTGAAAATTCAGTGATGCCAGATTGTCCATGGAAACATTGATCGCCACCCGTAATACGTAACCACTTTCATACCAGACTCTGGCCTGCGCCAGTGCCTGACTCAACACCAGCGAAGTCAGATCGTTGATTAGCCCTTCTTGCTCCGCCGTTTTGATAAACTGATCCGGAAATACCAGACCATCAGTTGGATGCTGCCAGCGTACCAAGGTCTCGGCGCCAGTCACTGCACCGGTCTTCACGGCTACTTTGGGTTGATAATAATTCACCAATTCTCGATTGGATATCGCGCTTTTCAAAGCCGCAGCATCATAGTTCTTTTTAGCCACCGAAGACACTTGCTGATTTCCCTCTGACGGTACCCATTTTTTTATCAGATTAACCAGTTTATCCGGACTGACCGGCTTGTGAAGATATCCCAGCATCGTTATCTGATGCGCATGCACCAGTTTTTCTGCTGTTTTCAGCATGCGCTCGTCTTCTCCACTGACAAGCACCAGACTGCCTTGATAGCGCCGTTCGACCAAATACCTAACAAACTCAATACCATCCATATCCGGCATATTGAGATCCAACAGAATCAAATCAGGGCGCGTTTGAGGATGGTCGATTTTTTTTAGCGCATCAGGACCGTTATCACAAGCCTCAATCGATTTAAAACCATGATTGACGAGCATCTTGGTCAACAGCTTCAGCATGAATGTGTCGTCGTCGACAAGTAGAATTTTAAGGTCGGCAGCTTCCATTTTTTTCTTTTTCTTTGCGCTGTGGCATCAGTAACATGGAGATTAATTTTTTATTCTTATAAGCAGATAGTTATCATTTAACTGTTCATGAGCATAACAGTCCAAATTGATTTATACCAGTTTTTATTCTCTCTCTATGCTTCCTGAAACACCCCTGATTCCCCACATTTTCACCTGAAGTGGGAAAAACCACAGAAAGGATTGTTTATTTTGAGTACGCTGACGTCAAGCAAATGGGCTTATGTTTGACCGCTAATTTCCGTGAGGATTTAACATTTACCACTTCAAATCAGGAGAGAACATGAAAAAAGACGCGAAATCATTTTTTCATTCCTTGCCGCCGGACTATTGGCGGAAGGAATAACGCATGCCGTGGCGACAGAAATCGACAAGGAAGTCTCCGTTCCAAAACGTTTACTGGATGGCGACGAACTCCGGATGAACTTGTAGTATCGCATCAGGTACGGCAGAAAACTGTTTAAAGCAGACTAAACAACCCCGGATAGAGACGGTCGGCCATAGCTCAAAAAAACTGAACAGGAGGGTCTCTCTTTCAGCCGCTTTTCCAAAGAGCGTTAATGACAGCTGAACAGCCTGAGCGGCTAAGATTGAAAGCTAAAAAAGATGCATAACCATGGTTCTAGTTTTCACGGATCTGAAACTGCATGACATGAACAGTGCTTGAGTGATTCCGATCGCGAACCCGTAGACCAGAATGTGCATCATAACATAGTCAAATAAAGCCACTCCAGATACATTAATGCCAGAAAAACCAGTGGCGCCATCACATAAGGCAGTAAATCACTGTTGATAAACAGGTTAAACAACTTCTTGATAGTTTGCTTCAGATTACAAAAATGTGTATCAGTTTGCGCAGATACTTCTCTTTTTTTCGACAAATTGATTTTGAAACGTAACGTAGGCATTTTGGATAAAAATCATGAGAATACGTTTTATTGGTATCGGCATTACACATTTAAACATTAACCACAAACGCTTCTGGTCCGGTTTGTTCATCAAAATTCTCAGACCGCAGAGATTCAGGTAGAATATCAATATTCGATTCACACGGTAGAATCGCATAAAACGATTTAATAAAATCGAATTCACAGCACCAGTCATCGTTCATTTACAAAGGAGAAACCAAATGAAATTTAAAGGGAATGTCGCTTGTATTCTTGGGCTCAGTATCGTTCTAATCGGCTGCGACGGCCTGCCAGAGGCAAATACGGTGAACTGTTCGGGAAGAGGCATGGAAAAATCACTGGCGGAGTTTAAAAATGACGAAGCCGCCCGTCAGGCATTCATTGACAAGTGCAATGCTTTAGAGAAAAACAAAGAATAAGTAAACAGATATTGCTACTTCCCCCAGCGTTTGTTCCACAACCTTATTCACAAAAGAAAAAAGAACAGGCTGGGTGGCCGCCCAAAATAAAACGAATGGAATTATGCGGGCGTCAGTTTTGCATATTCCAACATCAGCCATTTGATCCCGACGTCATTAAATTTTATCTGCACACGCGCATCATTGCCTGCACCTTCATAAGCAACAATCACGCCTTCTCCAAATTTGGCATGCCGAATAACCTGACCGATTCGCCATTGCGCCGTATTCCCTGAAAATTGGCTGGACGAATTTCTTTGAACTGCACGACTGTAACGGAAATCATTATCCGAATCTGCGACAACGAAATTATCATTCGTTTTTATCCCGACAATTGGGCTTAACCATTTCAGAAACTTTTCCGGCACTTCGTCCAGAAACCGTGATGGAATATTATAACGCGTCTGTCCGTGCAACATTCGACTCTGCGCCAGAGTCAGATATAAACGACGGCGTGCGCGTGTCATAGCAACATACATTAAACGCCGCTCTTCTTCCAATCCATTGACATCATTCAGACTGTTGTCATGCGGAAAAAGTCCTTCCTCCAATCCGCTCAGAAAAACAGTGTGGAATTCAAGTCCCTTGGCTGCATGCACAGTCATGAGTTGCAAGGCATCCTGACCACTCCCGGCCTGATGCTCACCGGCTTCCAGCGAAGCATGCGTCAGGAAGGCCACCAAACTGTCATCATCCGCCTCGTGTACAAAGATCGTTGCCGCATTAACAAGTTCATGCAGGTTCTCAAGCCTGTCGGCGCCATCACGCTCGTTTTTGTAATGCGATATCAAACCGCTCTGAACCAGCACATGCTCCACAATCCGCGGCAACGGCAGACTCTCCCAATCCTGCCGCATCGACTGAATCAGGCCGACAAATCCGGTCAAGCCTTTAGCGTTGCTTCCGGCAGCAGCATGACTGTCGCCACCACACTTTTGAATCGCTGCCTCCCACAAGCTGGAACTTTGCTGGCGTGCGGCATCCTGCAATTGCTCGAGGGAACGAGCACCGATACCGCGCGCAGGAAAATTAATGATACGCAACAGCGCATTATCATCATCCGGATGAGCGATCAAACGCAAATACGCCAATGCATGCTTAATCTCCATGCGTTCAAAGAAACGCGTACCACCGTACACTCGATACGGCAGCGCGGCATTAAAAAGACTATGTTCAAGCACCCTAGATTGCGCATTGGAGCGATATAACAAGGCCATCTGCGCTAATGGTATACCTTCCGATTGCAAAGCTCTGATTTCATCGACAATAAAGCTGGCTTCATCAAAATCATTCAAGCCACGGTACACGCGCAATAATTCTCCCTGGTCATCTGCTGTCCATAGATGTTTCCCGAGTCGATCGGTATTACGCGCAATAACAGCATTGGCAGCCGCAAGGATGTTGCCATGTGAACGATAATTCTGTTCCAACTTGATAACTTTAGTAACACCAAAGTCATGTTCAAAACTTTTCATATTCCCAGTATCCGCCCCCCGAAAAGCATAAATGCTTTGATCGTCGTCACCGACAACAAAGACTGCGGTCGGATGACGATCAGCACCAGCCCCGGCCAGTAATTTCAGCCAGTCATATTGAAGTCGGTTGGTATCCTGAAATTCGTCCACCAGAATATGGTCAAACCGTTCCCGATAATGCTCACGCAGAGCCTCGTTACGACTGAGCATTTCATAACTGCGTAACAGCAATTCTGCAAAATCAACCACACCTTCGCGATCGCACTGTCGCTCGTATGCTGAATAAAACTCAAGCAAATGACGGGTATACGGATCATCTGCAACAACATTGGCCGCACGCCGTCCGGCTTCCTTCGCGTTGTTGATAAACCATTGCACCTGACGTGGCGGAAAACGCTTGTCATCAACCGAGAGAGCTTTCAGAATCCGCCTGATCATTGCCAGTTGATCCGCAATATCAATAATCTGGAATGCCTGTGGCAATCCAGCCTCCTGATAATGTGTACGCAGCAGACGATTACACAAACCGTGAAACGTTCCAATCCACATACCACGCGTATTGATCGGTAGCATGGCATTGATACGCACCAGTATTTCCTTAGCTGCTTTGTTGGTAAACGTGACGGCGAGTATGCTGTATGGACTGACTTTACCGGTCTGAATCAAATAGGCTATGCGCGTAGTGAGGACTCGGGTTTTTCCACTACCGGCTCCTGCGAGCACCAACACTGATTGTTCTGACAGCGTAATGGCCTCCAGTTGTTGAGGATTTAAGCCAGCAAGCAGGGAGGAATTCATAAAAAAATAATAATATCAATGGAATTAATCCATTGAATGGATTTCTTGAATTAAAAACAGAAAGCTGATTCCGAATCAGATCAATGGCCGTGACAGTAGCCTGTTAACCTGATTCGTCAATGTATTGCCGCGACAAAAATATAAAAACAAGAACTAAGCCCTGCTTTTGGCAACAAGTTCCGCAATCAATGGCGTCAGAATCAATTCTATCGCCATGCCCATTTTACCGCCTGGAACAACAATCGTATTAGGACGTGACATAAATGAATCATGAATCAATGCCAAAAGATTCCTGAAATCAATTTGTTTCGGATTTCTGAACCGGATTACGACCAGACTCTCGTCAAGCGTGGGAATTTCCCTGGCGATAAATGGATTGGATGTATCCACTGTCGGTACACGTTGGAAATTAATATGCGTACGCGAAAACTGCGGTGTTATATAGTGCACGTAATCATGCATGCGGCGTAGAATGGTATGTGTAACTGCTTCGGCTGAATAACCTCGCGCGTTGGTGTCGCGGAATATTTTTTGTATCCATTCCAGATTGACGATTGGCACGACCCCCACCAGTAGATCCACATATTTTGCAACATCAGCGGTATCACTTTTAACACCGCCATGCAGACCTTCATAAAAAAGGAGATCAGAACCTGATGCAACAGGCGACCAAGGCGTAAATGTACCTGGTTTTTGATTCCAAGGCGCCGCTTCTTCTTCATTATGCAGATATAAACGTGTTTGTCCGGAACCGCTTTCACCGTATTCTTTGAATAAGGCCTCCAGTTTCTCAAATTCATTCGCTTCTGGACCAAAATGACTGATCGCTCGCCCCCCGTTTTTTTCCGATTCGGCAACAGCCACCTTCATGGCTTCACGATCATAGCGATGAAAACTGTCCCCTTCAACGACAACGGCTTTCAAATTCTCACGCCGGAAAATATGTTCAAAACTATTTTTGACCGTCGATGTTCCTGCACCAGACGATCCGGTAACAGCGATAACCGGATGTTTCTGCGACATATTAATTTCTCCTAAAGAATAAAACAAAAAAATTACCGATAACGGTAAAACGATTGCCAGTGATTTTGTTCAAATGCTTTATGATACCTGTTTTAGCGCAGGTTTTGGAAAATAGAAATTTCATTCAGTTTTGATTCAGGTTGCACGTTTTAACATGCGCGTCATATGATCTTCGAGTCTGAAAATATGAAAAAGTCAATTTATAGCACCCTCACCAGAAGCTATCCATGGACTGATACAAAAAAATGGACAGGTTTATGCCTCATGTTGCTATTGACTGGATTAACCATTAATTATCCTGTGTGGGCAAGGGGCGGTCATGACGAAGGCAGTGTCATTGGCGGAGGCGGTGACGCAGGAAGAGGTGGCGGTTTTAGCGGCGGCCATCAGCATTCTAATCGCAGCCACAGCCATTATAATCTTGGAATCGGCTTCGGTGGATTCTATGGCCCGGGCTTATTTGGACCAGGGCTCTTTGGCTCCGGATACTATAGCTACCCCAGCTATCCTTATCCATACCGGTATCGCTATCCTGGCGCTTATTATTATCCGCGTAGTTATTATTCTTCCCCTTCGATCATTGCGCCTTCGGCGCCTGTCATTTATATCCAGCGCGAAACGCCCGTCACTTCACAAGCACAACCTGTACAAACCAGCTACTGGTATTACTGCCGTAACCCGGAAGGTTACTATCCATACATCAAACAATGCCCCGAAGGATGGCTGCAGGTAGCCCCCCAACCTACACCGCAATAATGAATGCAAAAGAGATATCGGTAATGCGATCAATTTTGAAGTTTATTTCTAGCGCCTTACCCCTGCTACTTTTAGCCGCGTGCATTAGCATGCCAGATGGTCCGAGCGTTATGGCCTTACCTGGAGATGGAAAAAATTTTGATCAATTCCGTCACGATGATTATTTTTGCCGGCAATACGCTCATGAACAAATTGGCGGCACTACGGCAAAAGGGACGACAGTTAATAGCGGCTTTAATAGCGCCGCTATTGGCGCTGCACTGGGTGCAATCGCCGGCGTTGCTTTAGGTGGTGGACAAGGGGCAGCTATCGGTGCAGGTACGGGTGTTTTGGCCGGCGGATTAGTTGGCTCGGACAATGCCAGAACTTCCGGCCTGATCCATCAACAGCGCTATGATCACGGTTATATACAATGCATGTATACGAAAGGTCATCATGTTCCTGTTGTCGGCACCTTTCAAAATGATGCCTATGGCAGCAGTCGAAATATTGTCCCGCCAGGGTATCCGCCTTCGCCAATATACCGATAAACGCAAACCAGACTCAGTGATCTCCCATTTACTCACTATTTCGATTTAAGGATGATTTGATCAGAACGTACTATCAACAGCTATCATTAATAACAGCCTAACCTCAGCTTAAGCAGGAATGCTTTTATGAAAAAATTTTCCCTTTTATCCATCTTTACACTAATGACGCTTATTACCAGTCATTTTGCAACAGCACATGGCGGGCATTTTGATCACTTCAGTTTTGGAATAAACTTAGGTTATCCAGGTTTCTATGGTGGTTATGGTGGTTATGGTGGTTATGGTGGTTATGGGTATTATGATCCCTTTCTTTATCCACCTTTTTATGGTGCGCCTCCTATTGTCGTTCCTGCAGCACCGCCAGTTATAGTATCTCCGACACCGCCGGTTTATATTCAGCAGCAAGAGTCGCCTCCAGCGACTCAATCACAAACGCATTACTGGTACTACTGCACCAACCCCGAAGGCTATTACCCCTATGTTAAACAGTGCCCCGGTGGCTGGCAGCGGGTAGATCCCGCACCGCCGACTCAACAATGATCAAGAGGTATGAAATATGTTTACTATCCGCAAATTACTTTATCCGGTTGCTGCTACATTCCTTGCTGCCTGTGTCAGCCTGCCCAACAGTCCGAGCATTATGGTATTACCCGGCGCCAATAAAAATTTTGAACAATTCCGTTACGATAATTACGAATGCAGGCGTTATGCGTATACCCAAATTGGAGGAATCACGCCAAGAGATGCTTCTGTCTCCAGTGGTGTTGAAAGCGCCGCAGTAGGTGCCGCCTTAGGCGCTGCGGCAGGCGCCGCACTTGGCGGTGGAGAAGGCGCTGCAATTGGTGCCGGAACCGGCTTGCTCGCCGGAGGTCTGGCCGGATCTGGCACATCGAGAACTTCGGGTTATGAAGCTCAATATCGGTATGACATCAATTATATTCAATGCATGTATGCCAAAGGGCACCGGGTTCCCGTAACAGGGAGATTCTCCAATGAACAATCTTCAGTTTCACCCCAGCCTGTAAAAATTTTACCCCCTCCTCCTGGATTTACGCCACCGCCACCACCGCCCGGCAACCCGCCACCCCCACCGCCGCAGTAGTTAATTTGAAGGCCGTTTATTCACTTTTTCTAATCACGTTCTGTGAACGGCCATCTCAATTCATTAAACAAAAATAATCCATATTTCTAATTACGGGTTTTAAGCTAAAATAGCTCGCTGATATGCGCATATTATTTGATGACAATTACTGTATTGAGCAAACAGTGCGCCTTTCTGTTTCCAACACAGCACAACTAAATGATAAATAAGATATTCAGGGAGTAAAAAACTGTGAATCCGATTGTACCTTTCATAATGGCCGTAGGGGCTATTATATTTTTTATTGGATTATCTGCACTCATTCGTCTCAATTTCAAGAAAACAAAAACGATTCATTTTTTCGGAAGAACATACGGCATCTGGCGATTCATTCTCACCACAATACTTTCCGGCGTTGTTCTAATCATGAGTTCAATCCATTTAAACAAACTCTTTCCCCTTGATACCCAGATCATTACGAATGAAACACCAGTCAATTTGTCCAGCAATCTGAAATATGAACTCAGCTCTATTTTGCAGACTGATGAAAACAATACAAAAATGATGGACGCAATTAACCGCTTCCAGAAAGAATATCAGGAGGCGATATCGAAAGGTGATAAAAATACAATGGAATTGCTCGTTCTGGAAATGTCTTTTCTAATTAGAACAGAACTGGAAAAGCAAAACTATCCGTATCACCAGATAGGTTCTGAAGTTGAAAGAATTATGCGGTTCTTGAAACAAAAATCTGATTGATTAAATAACAGCAATCAGAACAGCTTATATATTTTTGACTCATCGACATCTTAAAAAAGGCCTTTTTCATGTATAAATTGATTCGTGTTTTTCTGCTATTTACAACATTGACACTTCTCTCCGCCAGCGCCATGGCGCACAATTACTCAACAAAAGTTGGTGAAAAATTGGGTACCGGTATAGCTAATGCAGTCACGGGTTTTGTAGAAATTCCGAAAACCATGATAATAACCGGCCGTAGACATGGTGCAACATATGGAATGACCGCAGGGCTTTTCACCGGCCTGTTTCATAGTGTTGGCCGCAGTCTTTCAGGCGCACTGGATATCGCAACATTTCCAGTACCAACGACACCCATTGTTCAACCCAGCTATGTCTGGGACAATTTCGACCGCGAGACAACCTACAAAGAATGGCAAATGCGCTGAAATAATTTTAACAACCACTCAAAACGCAAAAGTGGCGCATGAAAAATCTGACCAACATCTTTTTCATGCGCTATTTTTATTCGTAAAATCAGATATGTTTCCATTTCCAGCGAAGCAATACTCTTAACCGCCGGAATTCCTCGGCATCAATACTATCTGGAAGAATAATCACACTTCGAAAATTCCAAGAGCAAGCGGGTTGCAAAATCAGCACAGTCAGATAAGCAGAAACGTAAGAGATTCCCAAGACATCACATTCCTTCTCGCTGCCATTGCGCATTTTCAGTACACAGCTTTTTCCATCAGTTAATGTAAACGAGACTACTGAATACGGAAAATTAAGCAGCGCATCCTGTCGTAAATAATAATACAAGCTGCTCATTACCATAAGTATGATCGCAAACTTGAAGCTGAGTGCTGCTGTCAACAGCCACACCAAAGGTATAACAGCGCAATGCGCCATAGTGAGCATGCACGTCAGTTGCTTGGAAGATTTAAGGTGAACAATTGCAGAAACTTGCCTGTGCGGCTTTAACCTGTATTGCAATCAGCGAAATTACCTCAAATTATCCTGGATTTACGGGTAAAAACTCCATGGGATCAACCGGCTTCCCATGTCGCCTGATTTCAAAGTGCAGCTGTGGAGAATCAGTATCAGTGCTTCCCATTTCTGCAATTTGTTGTCCCTGTGCAACGGTTTCCCCTTCTTTTACAAGCAATTTGCTGTTATGCGCGTATGCGCTTAAAAGGGTGTCATTGTGCTTGATAATGATAAGATTGCCATATCCACGCAATCCATCGCCGCTGTAAACCACCTCCCCTGCAGCGGTAGCCACAATGGCTTGCCCCATTTGTCCAGAGATCTTCAGCCCTTTGGAATTAGTCGAGAAAGAAGAAAGTAGTTGACCACTTGTCGGCCAGATCCAATTTGACGCCACCGGAGCATGCATAGCCAGACTGGTACTTTCCACAGGCGGATTGGGCGCATTCTCGATTCGCGTGCCCGCCCCAGAAGAAACAATCTGGCCTCTATCAGCTACGCTCAAGGAAGGATTGGCAGAATGCTGCAAAAGCGCCACATTCTGCTCCGAGTAAGGCAGCTTAAGAGCTTTTGGTGATGTCTTAACTGACTGCGATGCAGTCCCTTCTAATGTTGGATATTGAGTCGAATCAGTCGCATTCTCAGTCAAGTCCAAGGACGAATCAACGATCGGCATCGTGGATTGATGTGGTACTGCGAATAGCGCGGGCCCCGCGTTTCCGGAAGTCAGCGACAAATTAATGCGTTGCCCTGGTCTAATGGAGTGCGGGTCGGTTATATTATTCCACTCTGCCAGATCCTTCTGACTAATCCCATGCTTGAGCGCAATACCATAAAGCGTATCTCCCCTTTGCACAATATAAAATGAATCAGCTTGATCAGAAGGCGGGACATTCATCGTTCTTTCTGGGGCAGTAGTCGGAACAGCAGCACGCTCAGCAACGGGCGCTGGTCCTTTTGTCGTCTCACACCCAATAAGTAACCATGAAAAAAATAATACCCACACTATAGTGACCGACATCATTCGGATACCGGTTTTCAATAATTTTTGATTATTATCCATTGCAATTTCCTCAGCATCACTATTTTTTAACAACGCCGGATATAATGGGAACAAAATTTACCTCTTCCAGTATTTTTTCTGCGTAGCCTTGCGAGCTTCTTTCAATAATACATAAATTTTGCTTTTGACTACCCCGGGGAAAAACAATTTTTCCACCAACAGCCAACTGTTCCAACAACGTATCAGGTATATGTGTTGTGACAGCAGTCATGATAATACCATCAAACGGAGCGGCATCAGGCAACCCAAGCAGTCCGTCAGCATGCTTCAAATGAATATTTCTGACCTGAAGTTTGTGTAAACGAATACGTGTTTTTGTTAATAATGGCCCTATACGCTCAATCGAGTAAACCAATTTCGCCAATCTTGCCAGCACAGCAGTCTGATAACCACAGCCAGTACCAATTTCCAATACTTTATTGAGCGCTGAATTGGCTCGCAACAACTCACTCATACGCGCCACCATCCATGGACTGGAAATCGTCTGCCCGTAATTAATCGGCAGAGCTACATCCTCATACGCACGACTGGCTAACGCCTCTTCGACAAAAAGATGGCGCGGAATTGCACCCATAACCGATAATACAACTTCGTCAGTAATACCTTGAGCGCGAAGGCGCTCAATCATACGCATACGCGTTCGATGCGATGTCATTCCTATACCCGAAAGATGCATATTCACCGACCGCTATCCATCGAGTTACAGGGCGCTACTAAATCAATGAATACACAATGCTTTATTCTATCGCTTAGCACTAATCGCGCCCATAATGACCTATTCATCGAGTGATACTTGCCTGCTCAGCCACTCACTCACAAACCCCATCTGGTCAAATCGCGTCAAATCAATTTGCAACGGTGTAACTGAAATATGATTACAACGTACAGCATCAAAATCCGTCCCCTCACCCGCATCCTGCGCAGCACCGGCCGCACCCACCCAATATACAGTATCTCCACGCGGAGTTAGGGATCTGATTACAGGTTCGGCTTTATGGCGCCGGCCTAATCGCGTTACCTTGATACCCTCAAGTTGATCGTACTCAATGTCAGGAACATTGATATTCAACAAAATGGGAATTTTCAACTCATTCTGTTTAAACCGTCTAACCATATCGACCGCTACTCGCGCCGCCGTAGCATAGCACCCCTTGGTGACATCAGCCAAGGATACCGCCAGCGAGGGCACGCCCAGTAAAAATCCTTCCGTTGCGGCAGCGACAGTTCCGGAGTAAATCGTATCATCCCCCATATTCGCACCATCATTGATACCTGAAATAACCATGTCAGGCAGTACATCCAGCATACCGGTAACTGCAAGGTGAACACAATCCGTTGGCGTTCCATTGACATAATAAAATCCATTGGACGAACGACGCAAACTTAATGGCCGATCCAATGTCAAGGAATTACTGGAGCCACTTCTGTCACGCTCCGGCGCTACCACTATGATTTCGGCCACGCTGGAAAGTGCTTCGGCCAGACATGCCAATCCCGGTGAAAAATAGCCATCATCATTACTGACTAAAATACGCATTATTGAATTGTTATCTATAAAATCGGAAACCGAATCAAGAAAAATGAAGCAAGATTGATCAAACCTTTCATATCCAGTCCGCTTTTATTGTAATACCCTCACCTTACCTTCTTTCGGTGAAACATATTGATATCAAATATGAAGTACGATAAGTATAAATGAGCGCAGAATCTATTAATGATTTGAATCATTCTTTTAAAATCGGGAAGCGATAGAAAGCTATCAGAATGTGTATCCAATCGTGGTCGGGGCGAGAGGATTTGAACCTCCGACCACTTGCACCCCATGCAAGTACGCTACCGGACTGCGCTACGCCCCGTTTATAATGAATTATAGCAAACAAGCAGAATATTAAACACATGAGATAAGCCAACATATACTCACGACAACTTACTTGGTTGCTAAAAAAGCTATTATGCTCTGGAGCTCGTTGCGTAAGTAGCTCAGATCAACCGGCGATTCCACCTGTTCCTGTTGTACTCCGGAGATCGTCAGTTGTGAGGATTTTACGCCTGAATCGTTCTGCTCCAACCGGCTTCGGGCACCATTGATGGTGAATCCATGATCATATAGAAGTTCTCTGATTCTACGGATCAGCAGGACTTCTTGATGTTGATAATAGCGCCGGTTTCCACGGCGCTTAACGGGTCTCAGCTGTGTAAACTCTTGTTCCCAGTAACGCAAAACATGAGGTTTGACGCCACATAACACACCAACCTCGCCAATTGTGAAATAGCGTTTCGCCGGAATCGGTGGAAATCTATGAGTTACTTTCTTGTTTTCCATGATAATTCTGTTCAACCATGGTTTTAAGTTTCTGGCTGGCATGAAACGTCACAACGCGTCGCGCGGTAATCGGTATTTCTTCCCCGGTTTTAGGATTACGGCCGGGGCGCTGCGGTTTAGTTCGTAAATGAAAATTGCCAAAACCTGATAATTTGACAACTTCGCCTTTTTCCAATGCTACACGAACTTCCTCATAGAAAGACTCGACCATGTCCTTCGCTTCACGTTTGTTCAATCCAACATTTTCAAATAACAAATCAGCTAATTCAGCTTTAGTTAGAGCCATTCTTTTCTCCGCATAGTTATCAGATTAAATTCTTCTTAAAATAGTGCTGTACTATGATTTACGCGTTGAGATATTTTTCGCTCCCATGTCTTGCTATCTCAGCATGCTAATTAACACTATATGATTTTTATTATATCAATAATCAACAAAACATTAGCCGTTATATCATTATTTTTTCATTTATATTCATAATTTTATGGATGTATGAGTCATTTTTCAGGCTCTTAATGTCGCACAAAATTTTAGCTCAAGCACATGAAGCAGGCTGGATATTGCATTATCAATCTCTTCATCGGTCAGTGTTTTCTCAACATCCTGCAACAGGACTTTAAACGCGAGACTTTTTCTTTTCTCGCCGACAGAATTTCCGCGATACATGTCAAATAAGACGATCTCGGTTACTATCTCCGACTTACTTTCCTGCATCACATCCAAGAGCGACTGCACTGCAACATGATTATCGACAGTAACTGCAATATCTCTCCTAACAGGAGGATATTTAGACATTTCTTTTGCATGCGCCAATGACTTTGGCAACAAGCAGTCAAGCGAAAGTTCAAACAGGACAACAGATCGAGGCAAGTCAAATTTTTTCTGCCAATGCGGATGCAATTCACCTAGCCATCCGGCGAAATTCTGCTCCACAATAATTCTGGCTGATTTACCCGGATGAAATGCAGGATGCGATCCTGGTTGAAAATTCAGTTCACGCGCATGAAATAGCACTTCAATATCGGCCTTTAAATCAAAAAAATCAATCGCCCTCGCCGGCTCTCCCCACTGTTCAGGGTACACGTCACCGCACCCCAGTCCTGCTAATTTGTCAAACTGACGATAATCTCCGTTCGAATCGCACTCAAAACAACCTCCCATTTCAAATAAACGCACCCGGTCCTGTTTGCGATTCAAATTAAACTGCAAATTAGCGATCAGCCCCCCGATCAAACTACTGCGCATGACACTCATATGACTAGCAATCGGATTTTTTAGTACAATCGGACGGTTGTTCTGCAACAAATCTCGTTCCCAGAATTCATCAACAAAAGCATAATTGATCACCTCCTGATAATCACGCATGACAAGCATCTGCTTGATTACTGCAGGTGTATGCTTTTTTTCTGGAACCGCCAACATCGAGAGCTCCGCCCTTGGCTGCTGTGCCAGAATGGCATCATAACCATGAATACGCGCCAGTTCCTCGATGAAATCCTCTTCAATGACAAGATCAAATCGATAGCTTGGCGGTGTTACATAAAAAACCCCATCGTTCTCCGAAAACACAAATTGCAGGCGTTTAAAGTATTCGAAGATTTGCTCGGCAGTCAGCGAAATGCCCAACACACGCCTGACACGATCAGAACGAACCGCGATCTGGCGCCTTTCGGGTAATTGATACTTCGCTTCAATTACCGATCCAACCTTGCCGCCGCAGATCGATTGAATCAGTTCAGTCGCATATTCGAGCACGCTGCGAGTTGCCGCGAAGTCGACACCACGTTCAAATCGGTGAGCAGAATCTGAACTAAAACCAAGTGTAAATGATTTACCCGAGATACAATTCGGGATAAAAAATGCACATTCCAGAAAAATATCGACTGTCTCCGATACTACAGCACTTTCCAACCCACCCATAATGCCGGCCAATGCCAAAGGTTTACGATCATCCACAATCAATAACATATCAGGCGTGAGTACTATCGCGCTGTCATTCAATAATGTTATTTTTTCTCCTGCTTCCGCATAACGCACCTGGATCGCGCCCTCCAATCTGGCTAAATCAAATGCATGCATTGGCTGCCCCGTTTCAAGCAGAACATAATTAGTCGTATCGACCACAGCATTGATTGAGCGCAAACCACTTCTTTCCAATCGCTGTTTCATCCACAGAGGTGTATCAACATTCAAATTGATACCTCGGATAATACGGCCATAATACAAGGGACATGCATCGGGCGCTCTAACATGCACCTCGATCGTATCTGGGATTTCTTCAGATACATGACTCATTTTTAATGATGCCAACGGTGTGTCGGTGATCGCGGAAATTTCCCGCGCAACCCCGTAAACACTCAAACAATCGGCTCTATTCGGAGTCAGGCTTAATGTAAAAACCTTATCATTTAATGCGTAATAGTCACGAAAACTTTGACCCGTTGGCGCGTCGTCAGGCAGCACCATCAATCCGTCTGCATTTTCACTGATCCCCAGTTCCCGTGCCGAACATAACATTCCAAACGACAAGACACCGCGTAGTTTCGCTTTCTTTATTTCAATACCAGGCAACTTTCCACCAATCAGCGCACAAGGCACTTTAATGCCAGGTTTTACATTTGGAGCGCCACAGACAATCTGTAGTGGTTCCTTCGCATGCTCTCCAACGCCGACAAGACAAATCTTTAATCGATCCGCTTCCGGATGATTCTCGACGCCCAACACTTCGGCCACGACGACATGCTCAAACGAAGCGGCAACAGGCTCTAAATTTTCGACTTCCAAACCAGCCATAGTCAATGCATGAGCAAGCTCATCGCTCGTATAATCCGGATTTACAAAAGTCCGCAACCAACTTTCAGAAAATTTCATGGCCTTTATACTTATTATGAAATCAGAATAATCTTGTTTTGTTAATTAAATTGCTTTAAAAAGCGCAAATCATTTTCAAAGAACGACCTTAAATCACTGACGCCATAACGCAACATCGCGAGTCTTTCAACCCCCAGTCCAAACGCAAATCCGATGTATCGCTCAGAATCTATATTGACATGTCTCAAAACATTCGGATGCACCATGCCACAACCAAGAACTTCCAGCCAACCGGTTTGCCCGCAGATCCGACAACCTTTACCATTACACTTCACGCAGCTGATATCCATCTCAGCTGAAGGCTCTGTAAATGGAAAAAATGATGGTCGAAAGCGTACCTGCAAATTATCCTGCTCAAAAAACTGCTTCATAAAATTGACTAATACACCCTTAAGCGCTGCGAAGCTTGCTTGCTCATCAATCCACAGTCCTTCCACTTGATGAAACATCGGTGTATGCGTCACATCCGAATCGCATCGATAAACACGTCCCGGCGCTATCAATTTGAATGGCGGATTGTTTTCAAGCATAAAGTGTATCTGGACTGGTGATGTATGTGTGCGCAACAGATTGCCGTTATCAACATAAAAAGTATCATGCATTGCTCGAGCAGGATGATTCTCGGGAATATTAAGTGCAGTAAAGTTGTAAAAATCTGTCTCTATTTCAGGTCCAGAAGCCACTTCATATCCTATAGAGTGAAATAAGGCTTCTATCCGCATCAATGTCTGAGTAACCGGATGCAGGCCGCCTTTTGTATATCCTCTTCCAGGCATAGTTACATCGAGCGCTTCTTCTTTCAGCTTTTCCTTAAGCGCCCTCTCCTGCAAAAAAAGCCGACGTGACTTCAATAAAGTTTCGATCTGACTTTTTGTCTGATTAATTCGACTGCCCATATCTGGACGCTGATCCAAAGGGAGTTTACTCAACCCTTTGAGCAATTCTGTTAATTCACCATTTTTACCAAGATAACGTGCTTTAACATGCTCCAATTCGTTGGGATCATCCGTAGCATCAAATAGATGCTCTGCTTCTTTTACAATATCATTTAAATCTCTCATACGAACCTAAGCTCAATATTTTATTTAAACTGTACAATTCACTTGAAATCCTTCGATACTCCAGCAATCCCAGAGTCTCGCTCTTTGCTGTCCGCCAATTACTTATTAAGTAATAATTGCAACCTCTAAAAACACCAGGCTTCGAAAAAATCCAATTACGCACACTCGCTCATAGCCAATATAAAAAGGGAGGTTTGGGTCAACCCCAACACCTCCCTATTTCTGTTGAAAAAATACTTAGATAGCCAAACTTTCTTTAGCTCGCTCAACGATTTTTTCGAAAGCAGCTTTGTCAAATATTGCCAAATCAGCTAATACTTTTCTATCGATTCCAATGCTTGCTTTTTTCAAACCATTCATAAAAACGCTGTAGGACAATCCGCATTCCCGCGCTGCTGCATTGATACGTGCAATCCATAATGCTCTGAATTGCCGTTTACGCTGACGCCTGTCGCGATAAGCGTATTGTCCAGCTTTCATCACTGCTTGCTTGGCAATTCGATAAACATTCTTACGACGCCCTCTATAGCCTTTTGCAAGATTGAGAATTTTTTTATGTCGCGCATGCGCTGTAACACCACGCTTTACTCTAGGCATTGATCAACACTCCTATGCATAAGGCAACATTGAATGAACCGATGAAGCATCACTGGGATGAACACTGGTTATTCCTCTGAGTTGTCGTTTATTCTTTGTCGTTTTTTTTGTCAGTATATGGCGCTTGAAAGCTTTCGCACGCTTAATACTTCCGCTAGCGCGAACTTTAAAGCGTTTTGCTGCACTGCTTTTAGTCTTCATTTTAGGCATTAACATACCCTCCTCTTATAATATGACATCAGGTGTTTCCATATCATTTATGAAAAACTTTCATAACCCTTCATCACTTGTAACCTGTTCATTTCTAATATGACACACCTCTGTAGATACGCAATCAAACAATCATAAAAAACATTTATTGACCTAACTATCATGTTTGAACGGAATCACTGGTCGCTGTTTTTGTTTTACTTGTTTTCGTTTCCTTTTTCTTTGGTGATAACACCATCACCATTTGCCTGCCTTCCATTTTTGGAAATTGCTCCACTGTTGCATGAGATTCCAGATCATCTCTTACGCGCTCAAGGATACGCACACCAAACTCTTGGTGCGCCATCTCACGACCACGGAATCTGAGTGTCACCTTGACTTTATCACCATCGTTCAAGAAATTTATCAAATTGCGTAACTTGATTTGATAATCGCCTTCATCCGTATTAGGTCTAAATTTGATTTCCTTTATTTGTACTTGCTTTTGTTTCAGCTTTGCATCATGTTTTCGTTTACTTTCTTGATAACGAAACTTTCCATAATCCATCAACCGACAAACTGGAGGTTGTGCTGTTGGCGCTATCTCGACCAGATCTACTCCTGCTTCCTCAGCCAGCTCATTGGCTTCAGCCAGCATCACAATCCCCATCTGCTCACCGTCCAAACCAATTAAGCGTACTTCTGGTACATCTATTTCATCATTTATGCGCGCTGCCTTTTCTTGTACTATGGCAATTCTCCATATAGTCTAAATGAAAAATCATTGCTTTAATTCAACTTCCTTTTTAAGACGCTCAATCAGATTTTCTAACGACATTTGCCCCAAATCCTCTCCGCCACGAATACGCACTGAAACCAGATTAGTATTTACCTCCGCGTCACCGACGATAATCTGATAAGGAAGCTTTTGTAAGCTGTGCTCACGGATTTTATAGGTTATTTTCTCATTTCTCAAGTCTTGTATCGCTCTGAACCCACACCGTTTTAATTCTTTTGTCACTTTCTCCACATATTCAGCTTGCCCCTTAGATATATTCAATACAGCAACTTGAATCGGAGCCAACCACAGAGGAAATACGCCCGCATAATGTTCTATTAAAATTCCGATAAAGCGTTCCAAAGACCCCAAAATAGCCCTGTGCAACATAACAGGCACTTGTCGTGTATTGTCTTCCGCAACATATTCCGCACCCAGGCGTTCAGGCATGGAAAAATCCAGCTGCAGTGTACCGCATTGCCATATTCGACCAATACAATCTTTTAACGCAAATTCTATTTTTGGTCCATAAAATGCGCCTTCTCCCGGCTGCAATTCCCACTCCAATCCCGCTTGATCAAGTGCGGCTTCTAGCGCGCTTTCTGATTTGTCCCACTGATCATCTGTACCCACGCGTTTAATCGGACGCGTCGACAGCTTAACCAGAATATCCTTAAATCCGAAATCCGCGTAAACAAGTTTTAACAAGTTTATAAACTTTACTACTTCACCCTGAATTTGATCTTCCGTACAAAAAATATGCGCATCGTCCTGCGTAAAACCTCGAACACGCATAATACCGTGCAATGCGCCAGAAGCCTCGTTACGATGACACGAGCCAAACTCAGCAAGTCTCATTGGCAAGTCGCGATAACTTCGGAGTCCTTGCTTGAATATCTGCACATGCCCTGGACAGTTCATCGGTTTAATCGCAAAACTCCGATCTTCGGTGTTCGTAATAAACATATTTTCACGAAAATTATCCCAATGACCGGACTGCTTCCATAATTCCTTGTCCAGTACCTGGGGGGTGCGAATTTCCTGATACTCATTTTCATTCTGTACACACCGCATATATTGCTCTATTTGCTGCCACAGCACCCATCCTTTCGGATGCCAGAATACCATGCCAGGCGCTTCATCTTGCGTATGAAACAAATCCAGCTGTTTACCTATTTTACGATGATCTCTTTTTTCCGCTTCTTCAAGTTTGTGTAAGTAAGCATTCTGATCATCCCTTGCTGTCCATGCCGTTCCGTAGATTCTTTGAAGCATCTCATTTTTTGAATCACCCCGCCAATACGCTCCAGCAACTTTCATCAGCTTAAATATTTTGAGTTTGGAAGTATTCGGAACGTGAGGCCCACGACATAAGTCGGTAAAATTCCCCTGCGTATACAATGTCAAGTCTTCTTCGCCGGGTATAGATTCAATAATCTGTGCTTTATAGTGTTCGCCCAGTTGTTTAAAAAAGCCGATTGCCGCCGAGCGTTCCCAAACTTTTCTCTCGATTTTGATATTTCGCTTGCTAATTTCATGCATTCGATGTTCTATCGCATCAAGATCTTCCGGTGTAAACGGACGTTTATAAGAAAAATCATAATAAAAACCATCCTCAATTACTGGTCCGATAGTTACTTGCACTTCTGGAAACAATTCTTTCACGGCATGAGCTAGAAGATGTGCACTGGAATGTCTGATAATCTCAAGACCCTCGGCATCTTTCTCTGTAATAATTGTGAGTTCACTATCTTCTTTAATCAATCGATCAAGATCGACCAATTTGCCATTGATTCTTCCTGCTATTGCTGCGCGTGCTAGTCCTGTTCCTATTGAAGCTGCCACATCCATTACAGTCACAGGGTGTTCAAATATTCTTTCCGAGCCGTCCGGTAATCGAATTACAGTCACTTGTTTTTTCCTAATTTAGAATTGTCTAAAATCATTCAATTTCACAATCACGTATCAGCTGATAATCGATCTTTTATACCAATTTGTAATTTTTTTCAATCCGCGCAGACAGATCGGTGCGAATCCAATTGCGACCGCATCAACTAAGCAATACCAAGCTGCAACACCGCTTGGCGGATTACCTTGCGACCAATCGAATACCGGCTCAATTTCCGCCCATTTCCAAGTACCAGCAGCCGTTCCAATAATTTCGAGCCATGTACAAATAAAAAAAGCCCCCAGATAAACTAAAGGCGACCGCCCTTTTAGTACGCATATTACAAAAATCACAAAAAGAAATGCACCCACCTGATCACCTTGCTCAGGTATTCCGCTAATTCCCCAGATCGACCATAATCCACCTGTAACAAATACAAAAATTGCTATTCTGCGGGCATGCATTTGGAAAAAACCTGATCGTGCCAGCGCAACGGCCGTTAAATAAACCATACCGTGACCTGGTGGAACATAATGCGGTACATTTTCAAAGCGATAGGTATAACCTTCCATATAGATAGAAGCAAAATGTTCGCCGGCAGTTGCAAACGCAACAGCGATAACCACTTGCATTCTTACTTCTCTATTTTCCCCGACAAGAAGTGCAAATAGAAAAGTCCACGCAATGACACCCAATAGATTTTGCGTTTCTAGACTTGCGCTGCCATCAATAACGAGACTTACTGCAACACAGAAAAAAGTAAATCCGGCTATAAAATAATCTCGACTACGGTGCGGATATTGCATACCCGGATGTGGCAAGTGATTTAACATTGAAGCTCCCCAAAAAAAAACCCGCTGATGCGGGTCATTACGCTTTGGATACACTAAAAGAAATAATGCTTCAAATAACTCGATTATCCATAGAGCGCTGATACTTTTAATTTATTGCCTTTATTCACCGAAAGCTTTACACATGCACGATCACGGCTCGATTTAAATCGAATCATGATCGTGCGTGCTAACTAGTCACAGGAACTACATGCAAAAATTTTAACCCACTTGAAAATTCGACGAGTTCTTAAAACTCATGTTCTAAAAACGAGAATAAAAAGACTTAATCATCGTCGTCTTCTTCGTCTTCATCATCATCTTCGTCGTCTTCATCATCTTCGTCGCCTGCCCCATCCCAGTCATCCCAGCCGTCAGTCTTCAATACCAGCTTCTTCTGCGCAAGACTCGCATCCAAATCCGTCATCGGCGCCTCTTCATGCACCAGATTCTGATGACAATCTATACACGTCGCTCCATGCGTCTCCATCCGCTTGTGCGCCGCCTGTGCATCTTCTCCCGGCGGGTCAGGGTTCTTATGACAATCCCGACAGGTCACACTGTCCCATTTCTTCAGATTCATCCGCGCATCGTGCGCCATGATCAACCGACGCTCATTAAATTTCTCCAGCGTCGAATAATCATTCACCAGCTCCAGCCACAATTCCCGCGCTCCATCTACGACGTGTGTATATACCGCCAGATGAAAATTCCTGAATCCCTGCGGTATATGACAGTCCTTGCACCCAGGATTAACCCCCAGCGCGCCATAGTGGGTCGATTCCTTCAGTTCGTTCTGCGTGTACGTCATAGAATGGCAGCTTGTGCAGAATTCTTCCGTCGACAGCGCCGCTTCTCCTCCAAACACTACCCCAATCAGTACGATCCCAAGCAATGCCCCGGTCAGCAACGTTCCGATCGCGCCTTTCTGTAATACAGTCATTCGGGTCTCCCTTTAGTCGTCATCGCCATCATCTTCGTCATCCCCGCCTTTCTCGCCTTCCTGTGCGTTGGCCTGGAATTCGTCGTGATATTTGAATTTCGGTTCGCCTACAAATGCACCATCCAGTTTGTAGTGCGCATGCATCGCTTTGTCATTCTTTACCATTTTGTCAAAGTCAAACCGGTATTTCTCGTCAACTTCCGGCGTAAATGGCGTGTACGGCGCTTTCGCTCCTTTCCAGCTTGATCCTTCATAGTTCAGGTGACATGAAGCACAGGATTCTTCAAAGTGAAAGTCCTGTCCTTTTTTCGCCAGCACGGATCGTTGGGTGGTCTTTCCTGATTTCTCGAATGCCTGACCACCTTTGCGATGATCGCCACGGTATTTCTTGCCCGGTCCATGACATGATTCACAACCAACTGCCGCAAGCATTTTTTTAGGTTTCTCTATCGTGTAACCGCCTTTTTCTCCCCAGCCATCCACATGACAGCCGACGCAGTCTTTGTCTTGCGTATAATCTTTGTCAGGATCCAGTCCGGCTTTGACTTTTGCTTCCTTCCGCTCGCCTGCCTTGAGCGATTCCATGGCGTTGGCATGCGCCGTTTCTCCCCACGCTTTGGCCTGGGACTTGTGGCAGGAGCTACATTTCTTGCGTCCTTCAAAATCTGCCGCTACTGTGCCCGGGAAAAACGCAAATAACGCTATGAGCGCCAGTATGTAAGTTATTGGGTGTTTCATCCTTCCTCCTTGTGCTTTTTTATTTCATGTTGGTGTGCCGCTTATTTTACGCTATCCCCTGTCGCTGTAAAGGGCACCCGGGATCGGTTCGTGCGCTTTAGTTCTGGTTCTGATTTTGTTCTTTCGCCAGCGCGCTATTCTATATGACTGTGACGCTTTTCTCTATCCCCGTTCTCCAGGTATTTTGTATAACCAGTAACCCCCTCTTTGATAGAGCAGTTCGAGTGCTTCCAGTTCCATTGGCGCAGGTTTGTCAGTGAAGGGCAGCATTTGTGCAAGCAGGGTCTGACTGCTTTCTTCATCGCTTAGAAAATATACTCTGATCTCTGAGTCTGTGATCGATTGCAGGGTGTAGGTGTCAAAGTCGTTTTCCTTAAGCTGCACTTTCATGTGATTGATCATGCCGTGTATGTTCCCGCTTAAAGGAAAGTTCTGGTATGCGACGCCTATTCTTTCCGGATACATGAGCCCCAGTTTGTACAGGTCGGTGACATGCACTATCAGATAAGCTTCACGGTCGGAATCAATCAGTTTGCGCAGCATGGGTACGCCTTCTTCCGGTTTCGATGCCAGGGCAAGGCTGAATTGCTCGAAGTTTTCGATTTCTTTCCGCTGCGCTTTGTTTTGCCAGAACGCATTTTCATAGGCGTCTATCGCCCGGCTGTATTTCAGCCAGTGCGGCGGTATGATTTGCGGCTCTTTCAGGTGACTGGTGAACAGGGTGTCGTATTCGGTCAGCAGATTCAATTGCTGTGACAGGTCCCACCACGCCAGCAGCAATGCATCTCTGGGCGCGTATTGCTTGATCGCTTTGGCCAATGCACTGAGTTCGCTTGATTTCCAGTCCAGTGTATGCAGTATTTCTTTACTGTTGTTTTGCCATTTGATCAATACCGGCGCACTGTTTTCACGCTGCGCTACGATGGCTTGTGCTATAGGCTTGACTATGTCCGGCACGATGACATCATACCGACTGATGGTGAGGTCTGGCCAGTCATCCAGCTCGAGTTCGGGATATTGCTGCGGATTTCCGGTCGATACGTGCTGATAATGATAAGGCGCGTCTACCGGTTTAATCCATGTGGTATACGCAACCCATCCCAATAAAACTAAACCTCCCGTCACCAGGAGCAGTCCTAATGACGGGAGTAGTTTATTTCCCGACCGCTTCGCTTGCGCGTCGCGATCGGTTGTCTCTGCGGGTATCAAGCTTCGCTTTGCTTACGTTTGCGCCAGCCCGCCAGTGCTAATGTACCAGCCAGCAGCATGCCGCCACCTAAACCACCCAGAGAGATCTTCTCTGCCGTGCTGTCAAGGTCGAGTAAGCTCGTGCGTTTGCCTTCGAGTTTGGCTACACGCTCTTTTAATGCAATCATTTCACGTATCCGTGTATTTTCGTCCTGTACTTCAACGTATGCACGGTTCATCGGTCCCCAACCTTCGGTGTAGGTCCAGCCGCCCGGGTTGACGTGTGCAAAACCTACGTGCATTTTGGCCAGATCATTTTCGCCCATCTCAAGTACTTTGAGCTCCATTGACGCCGGGTTGTTGTCCTGCGACCAGAACAGCTGCGTGAAGATCATGAATCCAGGCTTCTCAGGCGCCGGTGGATTCGGACGGTTGGTTTTCTGTCCAGCCAGCAGTCCTTCTTCGTACAATTTCGATACGATTGCATGCGCGTCCTGGTATTTCGCCAGTCCTTGCAGTGTGCCTTTATCCATCAGGTCAAGATAGGAGCGTGCGAAACGCTCTGAGTGACATTGGGTACAGGTAATTACCCATGCATCCAGTCTTTCTTCCGACCATTCGCTGTTGATGTTCTCGGCTATGCCGGGCACAAACGGATAGTTCGCCCAGCGGATTTTTCTGACCATGTTGTGCGCATACTCGCCTTCAAATTCCATATGGCAACCCGCGCAGGTCGGCGCTGTCTGTCCACCTTTGCTGTAGGCGTCTTTGAGTTCAACTTCCCAGTTCCATTTGTCACCCAGCATCGAAACGATCTTGCCGTGCTTGGACATGGAGTACGCTTCCCAGTTGTTGTGATCTACACCACTGTGACAGGTTGCGCAGGCTTCCGGTTTACGGGATTCCGCCGCTGAGAATTCGTGTCGGGTATGGCAGCCGTCGCATTTGTTCTGGTTGTAGTGACACATCGTGCAGCCTTCAGCTACTTCACGTTGCGGCATCGCCGCCCATACCGTGGTCTCTACGTTGGCTTTGTAGTCCAGCGAGTGTGAAGGACGTCCATCCGGCCATTGTCCGTTCGGCCATATCATGGTGTCGCGTTCGGATTCGCGCTCGGCAAATTCCTGCAGGTGGCATTTGCCGCATACGTCTGCCGTCGGCATGATCAGGTCTTTGCTGTGGTCAATCTTGCCCTGCTGATTAATCCCCGCGTGACAATCAATACAGCCAACTTCCTTCAGCGGTTCGCCTTCTTTCAAGTAACCCAGTGAACGCAGATTTTTCTCTACGTCTTCAAGTTTCGCTTTCTTGTAATATGTCGGATCTTCCGGCTTCAGCGCGCGCACTTTGTCCAGGTTCGCATGTGTGCTCTTCTTCCATGCATTAACCCATACCGGCGATTCGTCCGTGTGACACTCCACGCACTCTTTACGTTCCGCTTTGTCTCTCATCGATGTCGGCGGCTCATAAAAGGTCGCCGGATCCATGTATGTACTCAGCTGGATCGGTTCCCAGTAATCTCCCATCGTGCCTTTCCCGTACCCTTGCTCAGGATCCTTGTAACGCTTCACCAGCGCTTCGTGCAATTGCTTCGGCGTCGCGCTCCTGTCCAAACCCAATGCCTCATACGTTACATCCGGCACACTCGGTACTGCTGCATGCGCAGCCCCAGCCAGCGCCATCGCGCCCGCAAACATGGCCAATTTATGCCATAGCTTGGAAATCATCTCTCTCTCCTTTATGTTTTCCTGTTTATTCCCAATTGGTACTTCCCAACCCTCTTCTTCGTGCCTTCGCCGCCCCGATCTTCAATGGCTTCAACATATCAACAACCGCGCCAACCATCAAATCATAGCGCCATTCCTCAGAACAGCACCCCACAACGCTTCTTCTAGCACTTCTTCTTCGAATACCCAGACTACTGCCTCAACTTTTCTCT
>JADZAR010000005.1 GCA_020852475.1 Nitrosomonas sp. | reverse complement strand
ACCGACATTTTTATCACGCCGGGTTACCGCTTCCGGATCGTTGAATGCCTGTTGACGAATTTTCATTTGCCGCGCTCAACGTTGTTGATGCTGGTTTCCGCGTTTGGCGGTCTGGAAGCGATACGCGCCGCTTATCGACACGCCATCGCCGAAAAATACCGCTTTTTCAGTTATGGAGACGCCATGTTGATTGAGAGGACTCGATGAAATTTGAACTACAGCGCACCGACCATTCAGCACGGCGGGGTACGCTGACTTTGGCGCACGGCAGTGTCGAAACACCGGCTTTCATGCCTGTGGGCACGTATGGTGCGGTCAAAGGCATGTCTCCGCAAATGCTGAAGACAATTCAGGCGCAGATTATTCTCGGCAATACATTTCATCTCTGGTTGCGTCCCGGACTCGACGTGATTGAAATCCATGGCGGTTTGCATGGCTTCATGGGTTGGCAAGGGCCGATTCTGACCGATTCGGGCGGATTCCAGGTTTACAGCCTCGGCGATCTGCGCAAGATTACCGAAGAAGGCGTGAAATTCAGTTCGCCGGTAAACGGTGATCGGTGTTTTCTGACCCCTGAAGAATCGATGCGTATTCAGCGCGTATTGAACGCCGATATCGTAATGATCTTTGATGAGTGTACGCCTTATCCGGCAGATGAAGCTGCAACGCGTGTTTCCATGCAGCTGAGTCTGCGCTGGGCTGAGCGTTCCAAACGGGCGCATGGCGACAATCCAAATGCATTGTTCGGCATCGTTCAGGGTGGCATGTATGAGCATTTACGCGAGGAATCGCTTGTCGGGCTGTTGTCGATCGGCTTCGACGGTTATGCCATCGGCGGTTTGTCGGTCGGTGAGCCGAAAGACGATATGCGCAGGATACTCGAACATACCGCGCCACTGCTGCCCACGGACAAACCGCGCTATTTGATGGGTGTCGGCACGCCGGCGGATATTGTACACGCGGTAGCGCAGGGCATAGACATGTTTGACTGCGTTTTGCCGACCCGCAATGCCCGTAACGGCTGGCTGTATACCCGTAATGGGATCATCAAGCTGCGCAACAGCCGTTACCGACTGGATACCGCGCCGCCGGATGAAACATGCGGCTGTTACACCTGCCAGAATTTCAGCCGCGCGTATCTGCATCATCTGCAACGCATTAATGAGATGCTCGGTGCGCACCTGAATACTGTGCACAATCTGTTTTATTACCAGCAACTCATGGCCGAGATACGAAGCGCGATCGAAATGGGGCAATTCAATGAATTTGCGCAAAAATGTGCAAGTCAGTATCAGGCATAAGCTTGCATCATGTTAATATATGCGTTTTTTATTCATTGTTTCTGGAGAAATAGCATGCTGATTAGCGAAGCTTTTGCACAAACCGCCGGATCCGGACAAGCTGAAGCGGGTTGGGCAAATCTCATCCTGCTGGTAGGTATTTTTGTTATTTTCTGGCTGCTGTTGATTCGTCCGCAGGCTAAACGCGCCAAGGATCATAAGAAAATGGTCGAAAATCTGCAAAGAGGCGACGAAGTCATTACCGGCGGCGGCATTATCGGACTCATTCTGAATGTCAGTGAAAGCTACGTGGTAGTTGAAATTTCACCCGGTGTCGAAATATTGGCGATCAAATCCTCGGTGCAGACTTTGCTGCCGAAAGGCACGATGAAAAGCATAGAACCATCCAAAGGTGGAAAGCAGCCGAGGAAGGCCGCCGCCAAAGGAAATGGAAATGCTCCAGCACAGGATGATAAATCCGCTGCGGACAAGGAAACTGTTGCAGCAGATGAATCAGAAGGTAGCGGTAACGCAGAAACGTCGAAAGCAGACGAGAAGAATTAACAGGTTGTGCGTCAATCGGGATGGCCGGATTACGCAGGCCATCTGTCTACATGTTATTGCTATCCATTTATCCATTTTTTTAATCACTCTCTGAATTATCATGAACCGCTACCCACTTTGGAAATACCTGATTATTGCGGTTTCCTTGCTTCTCGGGCTGCTCTACACACTACCGAATTTTTTCGGTGAATCGCCTGCTGTACAGATTTCACCGCTTAGAGTAAACCATCAGGCAGACACTGCGCTGCTGCAACAGGTTGAAGATAGCCTGAAAAAAGCGAATATCCAGAATGATGGACTTTTTCTTGAAGAAGGCAGCATCAAAGTCAGGTTTGTCGATACGGATACACAGATCAAGGCTAAGGATATACTGCAATCGTCGTTGGGCGATGACTATATGATTGCGCTCAATCTGCTGCCCAATTCCCCGCAATGGCTGGCGAATCTGGGTGCGCTGCCGATGTACCTCGGGCTGGATTTGCGCGGTGGCGTTCATTTCATGTTGGAAGTCGATATGGAAGGTGCAATCAGCACCGCGCTTGATCGCCACAGCGCGGATATCCGCGCCGCGCTGCGCGAGAAACGCATTTCTTACGCCGGTGTCGAGCGGCTGGGTGAAACGCTGACGATCAAATTTCGCGACGCCGAGTCGCGTGAACAGGCGCTGAGCATGCTCAAGTCGGATTACGATGATCTGCAATTCAGGGAAGAGCGCGCCGAGAATCGTTTTCAGCTTATAGCAACAATCAAGCAGGAAGCGTTGGTGCAAATGCAGGATTCCACGGTACAGCAGAATATCACTACGCTGCGTAACCGCGTCAATGAACTGGGTGTGGCTGAACCGATTATTCAGAAAGCCGGCGCAGATCGTGTCATCGTGCAATTGCCGGGTGTTCAGGATACGGCTAAAGCCAAGGAAATCCTGGGTCGTACAGCAACGCTGGAAATTCGTATGGTGGACGAGGAACGCGACATGGATGCAGCAATGCGTGGGCAAGTTCCGTTCGGTTCCGAACTGTATGAAGAGCGTGGTGGCGGTCCGGTATTGGTCAAAAAACAGGTTTTGCTGACCGGCGACCGGATAACTGACGCGCAGGCGGGGTTTACCGAGGATAATCAGCCTGCGGTGCATATCCGGCTGGACAATAATGGTGCGCAGATATTCAAAAAACTGACGCGGGAAAATGTCGGCAGACGCATGGCCATTTTACTGATTGAGCGCAACCGGACAGAAGTCGTTACCGCGCCCGTGATCCGCGAGGAGATCGGCGGTGGCCGCGTGCAGATCAGCGGCAGTATGACGACACTGGAAGCGCGCGACGTCGCGTTGCTGCTGCGTGCCGGGGCACTGGCCGCACCGATGGATATCATTGAGGAACGTACGGTCGGTCCCAGCCTGGGCGCCGATAATATTGAACGCGGATTCAATTCGACACTGTACGGTTTTCTTGCGGTTGCGATTTTCATCATCATTTATTACATGTCGTTTGGCATGATTTCGGTACTGGCGCTCAGCATGAACCTGCTGCTGCTGGTTGGCTTGTTATCGATTCTGCAGGCCACGTTGACCTTGCCCGGCATGGCCGCGCTGGCGCTGACAGTCGGCATGGCCATTGACGCCAATGTATTGATTAACGAACGGATTCGCGATGAACTGCGCGAGGGCGTGTCGCCGCAGATGGCAATCAATGCGGGGTATGAGCGGGCAACCGGCACCATTCTGGATTCGAATATTACGACCTTGATTGCGGGCATCGCGTTGTTTGCCTTTGGTTCGGGGCCGGTTAAAGGGTTTGCCGTCGTGCTTTGCCTGGGCATATTGACTTCGGTGTTTACCGCCGTATTTGTATCGCGCGGTATGGTGAACTTCATGTACGGCAGCCGTCGCAAACTGGAGACTGTGCCGATCGGTAAAATCTGGATACCCGAAACCAGCCGGACTAAAAAGAAATTTAACTATGCAGCACTGGCAAAGCCGGCGGATAAGACCGTCGCTGCCGCGCAATCCGCGGTGGAAGGAGTTTCTGGCGGCGCTGAAACGCATGATGAAATCGGTCAATCGAGTGTCGAATCTGCTGTGACCCATACTGCCGCGCCGGATTCTGCACAATCGTCTGAAATATCGCTATCGGATTCGGATAGCCAGCGCGTCAAAACGCAAGCTGGAAAAAAAGCAACCGGCGGCGGACGCAAATCGAGAAAAAAATAATTCACCCGAAAGCCTGATTAAAGCATTCAGTAAAGGAATCAACTATGGAATTTTTCAGATTCAACCGAGACATCCCTTTTATGAGCTGGAGGCGAAGTGCGGCTGTTATTTCAATAGCCACATTTATTCTGTCCGCCTTTTTTCTGACCACGCGGGGATTAAATCTGGGTGTCGATTTTACGGGTGGAACGGTACTTGAAGTCAGTTACGGGCAGGCGGCGGATTTGAATCAGATCAGGGGAGTTTTAACCGGTCTGAATATGTCTGACGTGACCGTGCAGAATTTCGGCACATCCCGGGATGTCATGATCCGTCTGCCGGTCATGCCGGAGTATTCCAGCGCGCAACTGTCGGAAACCGTGCTCGAAGCATTGCGCCAGGCGGACGACACCGTTGAAATGCGGCGGGTAGAGTTTGTCGGTCCGCAGGTTGGCAGTGAATTGCTTGAAAATGGCGCCCTGGCAATATTGTTTGTTTCACTTGGGATCGTAGCGTATCTGGCTGTACGGTTTGAATGGAAATTCGGCGTTGCGGGTATCATAGCCAATCTGCACGACGTGATTATCATTCTGGGGTTTTTTGCATTTTTCCAGTGGGAATTCTCGTTGACGGTGCTGGCCGCAGTCCTGGCCGTGTTGGGTTATTCGGTTAACGAATCCGTGGTTATTTTTGACCGGATACGTGAAAACTTCCGCAAACTGCGCAAAGTTGAAGTGACCACCGTGATTGATAATGCAATTACGCGCACTATGGCGCGGACAATCATTACCCATGGCAGCACGCAGATGGTGGTGATCGCCATGTTGTTGTTCGGCGGAGAAGTGCTGTATTACTTCGCACTGGCGCTGACAATCGGGATTCTGTTCGGTATTTACTCATCAATCATGGTTGCCAGTCCGATCCTGTTATGGCTTGGTGTCAAGCGTGAGGATCTGGTAAGACTGGAAGAGAAGAAACCTGAAAACGATGGTGCTGTTGTTTGATCCCGCTCGCGGAAAGTAAGCGCTGCGGCATACACGAAACTTCATATTGGATGGAATGATGTGATTGCGGAAATCATTGCATGGATTGTCAATACCGTCGGTAGTCTCGGATATCCCGGTATCTTTCTATTGATGATGCTGGAATCCAGCTTCGTGCCGTTTCCCAGCGAAGTGGTCATGATTCCGGCCGGATACCTCGCGTCCAAAGGCGAGATGCATATACTGATTGCCGTGTTATGCGGTCTTTTCGGCAGTCTGATCGGCGCGCTGATCAATTATTATCTGGCGGTATGGCTGGGCCGTCCATTATTGCTGCAGTACGGAAAATATGTGATGTTCAAGGATATTCACCTGCAGAAGATGGAAGTTTTTTTTCAACGCCATGGCCATATTTCAACGTTCACTGGACGATTGATTCCGATGATACGCCAGTATATTTCGATCCCCGCCGGTCTCGCGCGTATGAATATTCCGATGTTTTGCTTCTACACCAGTCTGGGCGCGGGAATCTGGGTGATTATCCTGACCTTGCTGGGTTACTTCATCGGTGAGAACGAATCGTTGATCAAGGAATACCTGCGCGACATCATCGCCATGTTGTTCGTCGCCTGCGTGATCGGCGTAGGCCTATACTGGCAGAGGCAACGCCGCTCCAGGTAGTTTTTATGGACTGATCTGACGATGAAACCCGCGCAGCCCAAATCCATCATTAATAAAAAATCCGGCCGGCTGGCGATACGCAATGCCGTTCCGAAAGATGTTCCGGCGCTGGTTGAATTGGTGAAGCGGGTTTATCAGGGAACCGACATACCGGTTTATTCGGAAGGCGCTTTGATGGGGCAGATCAATAATTTTCCCGGCGGCCAGCTGGTGGCGGTGTATGACCAGGACATTGTCGGTTACTGCGCCAGTTTCCGCATCGCAGGAAAAGCCGCTCTGAAACCGCACACCTGGGTGGAAATAACCGGAAATGGCTATGCCTCAAGACACAATCCGGATGGAGACTACCTGTATGGTATGGAAGTGTGCGTCGATCCGGCTTTCCGCGGTTATCGGATAGGCCAGCGGTTTTATAATGCGCGCAAGCAGTTGTGTCAGGAATTAGGTCTGAAAGGCATTATTTTCGCAGGACGGTTACCCAGTTACGCCAGAAAAGCCAAACGCTATCCTGATGTGGATGATTATGTCGCACAGATTGTGCAGAAAAAAATGCGCGATCCGGTGCTTTCATTTCAGTTGCGCAATGGTTTTGAAGTGTTGGGCGTCATCAGGAATTATCTGCCCGGCGATCGTGAGTCCCTGGGGTGCGGCGTACATCTGATATGGCGCAATCCCAGCGTGCCGGAAGAGGCCGAGATAAAACGGCACAAGAACTATGGTGGACGCGTGCAGGAAACGGTGCGCGTGGGCACCGTGCAATATATGATGCGCAAGGTGAATTCGTTTGAAGAATTTACTCGCCTGATTGAATATTTTGTCGATGTTATCGCGGATTATAATGGTGACTTTGTCGTTTTTCCCGAACTGTTCACTTTGCAGTTGTTGTCAATCGAAGATCAGCGTCTTTCTCCTGCGGAGTCGATTGAAGCGTTAACCAAGTATACTGAACGCTTTACCCAATCCATGCGTGATCTGGCGTTGCGCTACAATATCAATATCATTGGCGGTTCGCATCCGACACATATGCCTTCCGGACGCGTGGAAAATATCTCCTATATTTTTCTGCGCGATGGCTCCATTCACAGGCAACCCAAGATACATCCGACGCCGGATGAGGTTTACTGGTGGAATATCGAAGGCGGCGATACACTCAATGTCATTGAAACCGATTGCGGTCCTATCGGTGTACTGATTTGTTACGATGCCGAATTTCCCGAGTTATCCCGCCACCTCGTTGATCAGGGCGCCTACATCATTTTTGTACCCTTTTGTACTGCTGTCCGGCAAGGTTATTTGCGGGTGCGGTATTGCAGTCAGGCGCGTGCGATTGAAAATCAGGTTTATGTGGTGATGTCCGGTAATGTGGGCAATCTGCCCAATGTCGCCAATATGGACGTTCAGTACGCGCAAAGCTGTATTCTGACGCCGTGTGATTTTCCGTTTGACCGGGACGGCATTGCTGCCGACACTACACCGAACGTTGAAACCGTTGCAATTGCCGATCTGCGCTTTGATGCACTGCGTACCGCGCGCAATGCGGGTACAGTACAGAATCTGAAAGACCGGCGTCATGATTTATATTCCGTGCACTGGCGCGGCAAATAAGCAGGGCGCATGAAAACAGCAAGGCTAGGGTAAACATGATCGGTTCAGAAAAAATCAGCACTCGACTGGCGCTGTTCGCAGGCTTGTTGTCAGTGTCGGCAGTGGCCGCATACCGCTTGGAGTGGGTTGGTTTTCAGATTGCTGTACCAGGGTTGGCGATAGCAACACTGTCCGGTCTGCTGGCCGCTGTGTCTGGCGTAATCGCCCTGTTCGGTGTGATGCGTCGGCGTAAAAGCGCCATACCGGCTTTGATTGGTATGTTGCTGGGATTGGTCGTTGCTCTTCCGGTTCTGCTCTCCGTACTGGCGGGTTCCGGTGTGCCGCGTATCCATGATATTTCTACCGACCTGGATCATCCGCCGAACTTCAATGTCATCCAAGGCTTGCGGACTGCGTCGGATAATCCGCTTGATCGAAAAACGCCGGAGAATATCGACCAGTTACAGCGTGAAGGCTATCCCGATCTGAAATCATTGATGCTCAATCGTTCACCGGAAGTTGTATTCGAACAGGCGCTGAAACTTGTCGAATCGCGTGGATGGCATGTTGCTGAAGCTTCTGCAGCCGCTGGAATCATCGAAGCGACCGCGGTAACGCCCATCATGGGGTTCAAGGATGATGTGGTCATCCGCATTCAGGGTACAGGACAGACAACGCGAGTCGATATGCGTTCGGTATCAAGGGTGGGAATCAGCGATCTAGGAATGAATGCGAAGCGAATCAGGCTTTTTCTGACTGAACTGGAGCAGGTAATACGCTGATACTATTGTTTTGTCGTAACTATTCAGCCTTAGTTGACAAGGCGTTTGATTATGCTGTCATTTCGAGCGGCAGCGAGAAATCTTGAGCGTTTATTAATGCGCCCAAAACCCAGGATTCTTCGCGTTGCTCGGAATGACAAAGTGAGCTGAATAGTTACGTTTTGTCATCCTTTGTGTTTCTTCGCCTGATCCGCGGGTAACAGGTGGTCTGGTTAATAGCGCTATCAGCACTGCAATGTTATCAAAAATGCGCCTTGCGTCTTGTTCTACGGATGTTCTGAGATAAAAAACGGTGAAAACAGGATTTACATTTTCACCGTTTCAAGAGGAAGATGGAAATAAAGGATATTTTTAAAGCAAAGAATTATTTCGATTCAATCTTTTTTTTGGCAGGATTAAAGCTGGCCGTGTTTGACGAAAGCGAAGGAGAGTCGTTCCGCAGTTTGAGCAGTTTTTCCTTGATCTGCCGTACGCTGAGAGAGCTTGTAGCAATGCCTGCGGCATTGTTGCGGAAACTTTTTATAATAGATGTTTCGCTTTGCGCATACAGCGGACCGCTCATCATAGAGAAGGTCAGAATCAAAAAAGTGCCAGTGATGTTAACAAGTTTCATAATTTAAACTCCATGGTGGTTAACGAATTTTGTGTACCGGTGGTACGGGGTGTACTTTAAAGAAGGTTTGTGTACATAAAATGACAATCAATTTAAACTTTTATGAAGAATTGATGGCGTGGAATCATGGCGCAACCGAAATTTCAGAATAAATGACGCAAGCCAACAGTCCAGGTATTGCGGTCACGATCGATGGTTTCATTTCTGTCAATAACGTTTACGTGCTGGTAACCGCCGAAAAAATTCGTACGCTTGCTTAAATGGTAGAGTGCGCCAACCGTGAAACTTCTGGCTTTGCGTTTATCCAGAAACACGGTACGGTCCGCATCGGTCATGCCGCCTTGTGCAATCAACGTTGCGTTGCCGAGTTTGTATTGACCGCCTGCATACCAGACTTCACCATTGCCGCCGGGATTCATTGCGGAATTACATTGCCGGGTATTTATTTCCTTGATAGCGCCTAAAGCTGCCGCATCCGAGCAGGTGGCAGCGCCGATTGCGTTGCTGACAAATTCATACTGGCCTTGAAGCTGAAAATCCTTGTATGACCAGACACCGCCGATTCTGCCGACTTCCTCAGTTTTCAGGTTTGCCGTGGTGAGTCTTTTCTGGACAGTACTGACGTTATCCCGGGAATAACCGCCAAAAACCTGAAATTTGTGGTCTCTGAAGTCAAAAATGTATTTGGCTGCTACCTGCACATCCCATTCACCATCCTCTCCGCCAGTTGCACCCGTATTGCCGCCGTTTCCACCCAGTGGACCACCAAGATGTGCCTCAAGTTTATCCGCGTCACCGGGCATCAGCAGTGCGGCGAATGAGAATCCGTGCATGTCTGCGGAAGTAAAGCGGATTACGCTGTTCACCGCGGAATACGCGCCGGCGCCGAGACCGTTTGCGCTGGCAACCATGGTGCCACCGCTGCCGGCAGCCTGTAAAGTTGTGTAGACAAGCGGATCGATAGTCCAGCCGCCGGCAAAATCGGCAAATGGTGAGTGGGTCCGCCCGATTTTTAAGGTTCCGATGGAATCGTGTTGGATGCCCACAAAGATTTCCCGGCTGCCTTGTGGGGCACCTCCGGTGTCAAAACCGAAATCGATCATAGCTACTGCCCGGAATCCATTGCCTAAATTTTCAAATATTCGAAAACCCCATGAAGAAAAGAAAGTGGGATCATTTACCGTGGATTGACTGGAGTGGCCTTCAATGTTGATGTGGCTGTATTCAGATTGAATTCTGCCGACAAGCGACATTTTTGTTGCTGAAGCCGAAGTTACAGCGATTAATGCGATGAAGCCTGTCAATATCATAGCGATCAGATGCTTGTTCATTTTAATTCTCATGTAAAAAATGTTTAAAGAAATTGAAAACAAAGTGTTATTTCCCTGTAACAAAGCATTTCTATAATGCCTCCTGGCGTTGGCAGTCGGGATGATAGGGCTGACTCATTGCAATTTAATGACACAAGAAATGCAGTGAAACAGCATCCCAAACCATGAAGGATTTATTACTGCTCACAATCTAGGTCTATTCCAGATTTACGCTTCGTACTCGTACCGTAAAATTCGGCTTTTTCCATAATTTCCCATGGTGGGAAAAATATGAATGCCGGACTTAAAACAGCGGCGACAAGCATAAATGATGCGTTAGCGATGAGTTGTGGGAAAACTCACATTGAGAATGCACAAGCCTGACTATGATGCCAGGGTGTTTTGCAGTGCTTTTTCCCGATAAGAATCGTGTGTATCAGCTTCGTATCGGGTCAAAACATCGATAGGGGTGCAGTATTTGCCACTCTCGATGAAGTCATCTCAAACCATTGAAATAGAATTATTTTTGGTTTGAGAATTTTTATGTCAATCTTGGAGGAAATTTATATGATTCTAATAAAAACGCTAAGTCGCTTGATTTGGATAACAGCTGCCGGCTTGCTGGCATTCTCAGCCGGAATACTCAATGCGAGTGGTCCGACTGTATACAACAACTATCTGCAACCCGTGGTAACTGCAATTGATTACCACACGCGCGTGATTTACCTCTTTAACTACGAAAACGACAAGGTCATTATTGTCGATCCTCAGACCATTAATGGATGGCCGGGCGATATTCCGCTCCAACATACAGCGATACTGCCGGGAGGAGACATGATATATATTTCCTCTGATAATACCCAGGATCATTCTTCCTACATCATTGCATTGAAAGTCATCAATATTGACTGGAATGCCGGCACTGCTGCACTGAATCTGGAATCCGTAATGGTAGCGGATAGTCCGAATACACCAGCCGAATTGCCGTTTGTGGAGCCGGTCAATGATGTTCAGGATGTGCCGAACTGGTTAATTGGTCGCGGAACCCAAATTCATGGCAATACTTTTCTGCCGTATTCGGATTTCATGTATATGACTGAATTTACGTCTGACCGGGTTCGGGTTATCGATGTTAAAACGAACCAGCTGGCCAGCGTGGATCCGATCAGCATACCCGGTTATACCGAGCAAACACATGGCATTAACTTCAACAGTTCAGGCACTATAGGTCTTGGAACGGGGTATTTTTTCGATAACAGTGTGATCGACATCTATAAACCGAACCGGGAAACAGGCGAGTTGCACGCGGTAGGACAAATCATGCTCGGCGATGAAAAAAGGCATGCGGCGTTTACCCACTTTGTCTACTGGTTGGACGAACGTTATGCGGTAACAGCTTCCATGCAATTTGACAAGACATCGCTGACACCGGCAACGACCAAAAAAATCATACCGCCCAGTGTGTGGTTATTGGACGCAGTTGAAGGAACCGCGAAGAAAATTATAGACCATACCCATCATGTCAATGGCCGCGGTGTCTTCCGCTCACCATCCGATCTGGCGGTAGTCAATGGCAAGCTTTATTTGGCCGAGGAAGATACGCTGGATTACTCTTTTGGTAACGATGGATATATTTCGGTGTTTGATCTGACTGATCGTGAAAAACCGCGTTTCCTGAAAAGACTGAAACCAGGACAAGATCTTCCGGCAGGCTATGCTGTTGCGCATACCATCAGTCCCACGCCCGACAATCGTCACCTGATTATTGCGAGCTGGGTTTCCGGTTATGTGCTCAAGCTGGATACCTACACGGATACGATTGTTAAAGAATGGGGGCCGGCGGATGGTTTGGTATCACCGCATGGTATATTCGCAGCGGGCGGTAGCCGGTAAGTATCCAACCGGTTAGCGTTCAACGATAACGATAGACTGTTATCCGGTCATCAATGAACCGGGTAACAGTCATTGGGTTACCAGAAGCACATCATAAAGGTATTTGAAAATGGGAGGTATTGAATTGAAAGCGCGAATATTCAACACAAAGTTGGTTTTAATGATCGTTTCAATTGCATTATTGATGATGCATGTCAATCTGTCAGCGGCGTTACTTGTACTGCAGCGGCCTGTGCCGCTCAAGACCGAGGTTATCGCGCAATTGTCGGAAGCATCCGCCAGCACAGACAACACCTGGCGTCTGATCACTTTCGGATTTACCCGCTGCAAAGATATTTGTCCGATTTCATTGGGCAACCTGCACATGCTGATACAAGCTGCTGAAGCGCAACAAATCAGGGTTCAAGGTATTTTTGTATCCATTGATCCGGACCGGGATTCGGATGCCGCACTTTCAGGTTATACCGACCGGTTCGATTCGGCTATTTCCTATTTGCGTTTTGAAGACAAGGCGCTGGAAGAATTCATACAGGCATTTGGTGTGGAAGTCACGTTTCTGACAAAGAACGAGGGTAACATGCAGAACTATCAGGTTGATCACAGTACCACTGCATTTCTGGTCGACCCTGAAGGCCGGATTAAAGTGATGTTTGATGCGGCCAGAGATGCCGCGGCTGTGGCGAAACTGTTTCAAGAGAGCAGGGGAATGTTTTGATGATAATCCGTTTTTTTATGGTATTCATTCAATTGGCGTTGGTGGCCAGTCCTGCTTCCGGCATGCGGATAGACGCCGATCCGCGCATGATTATATCCTTTGCGGATCAATCGCTGTCGCCGGAATTGGATATTTTGCGTGTGACGACCGATGTGTCGGAAGATAATCACTTGATATTCAGAGTACAGACCAAAGGCGAACGAATCAGTGGGGATCGCAATGATTACGTGTTGCTGAACATTCAGCACGAAAAAACATATGCGATGATCATTCCGGTAAATAAGGAAACCGGCGAGGCAGTACGGATTTTTGAAGGTGAATTTCTCTCATCCGGATCACTGACTGCCATTGCTTTGAGGCAATCCGATTTAAGCGACCAGCACACCGGATTCAATGCGAAACATTTCAACCGTGGTGTGGAATTCAAGGTGCCGCTTGATTGGATTAATTTTGGCGCGGACTTCGGTTTTGATGCTTATACGGTCAACGCGACTGAACAGAAGCAGATCCTGCACATTCACACGGTTTATGACCAGGCGAGAAGAGGAAATTTATCGACAACCCAGGTATCCGCGATCACGTTATTGAATGCTATTTGTTCACCAAAAAAGTAAACAGTGTTCGGCTTTCATTGGTGTGCGGAATTGTAATTTTATAGCTGTGGAGCGATAAGCTTCTATCGCGCCACTCCTTCAGATTTTATACCCAGACCATCATGCCCATCTCCAGCGGATGAATCAACAACGGATGATTGGGATACATGCGAATGTAATATTCCTGTTTACCGCAAAGATCCGGCGCGAGTTTGAGTTCAAAAATATGTTCCCCCTGTTCAGTGATGCCGGTGAATGTGAAGGAAAAATGATTGAAATTGTTGAGTCGGGTCTTTTTGTACTGGCGACAGATCAGCAGTTCCACAATGACATCTTCGGGCCTGAGGCCATTCAGTCTGGCGGCAACCTTGAAATCGAGTACATTGTTAAAATCCGCTCGATTACGCGGTTCATCTATGCGACGAATGTGAACGCCGCCCCAGGTTTCCCGGATGCGGGTTTTCCAAGCGGCAATTTCCCTGGCGCCCGTATAATGATCGGCTGTGTACCGTTCACCTTGCAGGCTTGCCGGGAGATAGAATTTTTTCAGGTATTCGCTGACCATGCGCGCAGCGCTAAAGCGTGGCAGCAGTGATACCATGGAATGCTTGGCCATACGAACCCACTCGGGCGAATAGCCGAATTTGCTGCGGTTGTAATACAGTGGGATGACCTGATCCTGCAGGATCTCGTAGAGCGCCTGACTTTCTTCCTGGTCGCGCACAACAGCTTCCATATTTTCCGGGCCGGGTTTGATTGCCCAGCCATTATGGCCGTCATAGCCTTCTCCCCACCAGCCATCGAGAATACTCAGATTAATGGAACCGTTTATGCCGGCTTTGATGCCCGATGTGCCGCTGGCTTCCAGCGGATAAATCGGATTGTTAAGCCAGACGTCCACGCCGGAGACCAGCCGCCGCGCCAGACGCAAATCGTAGCCTTCAACAAGCAGAAGGCGTCCTTCGAATTCCGGTGTGCGCGCAATCTGACTGATACGCCGGATCAGATCCTGTCCCGGCACATCCGCCGGATGCGCTTTGCCGGCAAAAATAAACACGATAGGACGGTCCTGATCCTGGATGATTTTGCGCAACCAGGCCAGGTTTTCAAACAGCAGCGCCGCACGTTTATAGGTGGCAAAACGGCGCGCGAAACCAATTGTCAGGATATTCGGATTGAGCGGATCGGTGTATTTAAGCAACCGATCCAGATGCGCGTCGGAACCGTGATTGCGGGTATTTTGTTCGGTCAGTCTGTCGCGAACACCGAAGAGCATCTGCGATTTTAATGATTGCCGTATGCTCCAGAACTGGTGATCCGGAATTTCATAAATACGTTGCCAGAATGCCGTGTCGCACATTTTGTTACGCCATGCGTACCCCAGATGACGATCAAAGAGGTCTGACCATTCCTGCGCCAGGAAAGTAGGTACGTGTACACCATTGGTGATGTAGCGCATTGGGTTTTCTTCCGCTTCGATCTGCGGCCATAAATTCTGGCATATTCTGCTGGACACATCGCCATGTATTTTACTCACGCCATTGTGCATGCGTGAACCGCGAATGGCGAGTGCGGTCATGTTGAATTCCGCGTTGCTTCCTGTGCGGCCGAGTGCCATGAAGGCCTCATGCGTGACGCCAAGGTCGCGATAAAAAGCCTCGAAGTAAGTTAGCATCATCTCTTCATTGAAGAGATCGTGCCCGGCGGGAACCGCAGTATGCGTCGTAAAAATTGTGCAGGCTGCGACGGCTTCCAGTGCTTCGGCGAAACTCAGACCCTCCCGCATCAGCAGACGTGTACGCTCCAGAATCATGAATGCGGCATGTCCTTCGTTGATATGCCATACGGTCGGTTTAATTCCCATTTCATGGAGCGCGCGTACGCCACCCGCACCGAGAATAATCTCCTGCTCAATGCGCATGGTTTTGTCACCGCCGTAAAGTTTATGGGTAATATTACGGTCGTGCGGTGAGTTTTCGGGTAAATCCGTATCAAGCAGATAGAGTGAAACACGACCGATTTTAACGGTCCAGATTTTAACGCAGACTTTGCGGCCCGGCAGCGTAATATCGATACGTACTTCCGTGCCGTCGTCATGCAAAACAGGAGTCGCCGGTAAGTCATCAAAATCGGAGTCAGTGTATATTGCCTGTTGATTGCCCTGGTTATCGATGGTCTGGGAGAAATAACCCTGACGATAGAGCAGGCCCACGCCGACAAAAGGTAAGTGCAGGTCGCTGGCCGCTTTGCAGTGATCGCCTGCGAGAATGCCTAGACCGCCGGAATAAATGGGCAGACTTTCATGAAAACCGAATTCGAAGCAGAAATAGGCGATTTGATCATTCAGGCGGAAACCGTTGGTTTTATCCTTGTTCGACGGTTCGTAATGATAGGAGTCGTATGCGGCCAGAATGCTGTCAAATGTGGTGAGAAACATGGAGTCCTCAGCGGCTTTCAGCAGGATGGATTCATCCGCGCGTTTCAAAAAAGCCTTGGGGTTATGGCCTACCGCGCCCCATAACGCTGGATCAAGCCGGGAAAAAAGCGCCCGTGTAGAGCGATCCCAGCTATACCATAAATTATTGGCCAGTTCTTCCAGACGCTCAAGACGTTTGGGTATCTTGGGGTTGATGGTTATGGTAAAAGCGGTTTTTGAAGACATAAACTAAACCTTTGTAGAAAACTGAAAGACTGTAGCATTTTTGTTATGTGCTACGTAAGCTTTTTACTGTGAAACACGCCATTTTAATGGCGCAACGATAATAATAATTCCTGCGCTTTCCTTCCGGCGCCCAGAAGACTGACTGCCGGGTGAGTGATCACGTTTACCGGAATTTCACGCAGCAATGCCGAAAAACGGCCTTTATTGCGGAACGCCTGCATGAAGTATCCGGCTTGCAGCGTGTCAAGGATTTTTGGTGCAATACCGCCTGCGATATATACGCCATTGCGGCACAATCCCGCGAGCGCCAGATTACCGGCAAATGCGCCATAAATCTCAGTGAACAGTTCGAGCGACTTGAGGGCAACGGCATGCTTTTGATTATAGGCCAGCCGAGTAATGACTGCGCCGCTGTCTTCGTCGCCAAGGGTAACGTGGTCAATATTCCTGAATTCTGCCAGATTCGTTTGCAGAAAATTGAATATTTGCGTTAATCCGCTGCCAGATAATACTCTTTCCACCGAAACATGATGGAATCTTTTTTGTAGCGACTCCAGGAGCCGGATTTGCAATGCGTTTGCCGGTGCGAAGTCAATATGCCCGGCCTCTGTGGAAACCGGCTGATAGCCGCCATTCTGCCAAACCAGCCAGGCGACACCCATTCCGGTGCCTGCGCCAAGAATCACACGCATTGCTTCGGGTTGCGAGCGACCTTCCTGCAAAGTAATTAGATCGGTGGGGGATAATTCGTCAACCGCCAGCGCCGCCGCTTCAAAATCATTCAGCAATCTGACTTTGGGAATGGCAAACGTACGTGCGATTTCAGTGGCGTCGATCTGCCACGGGAGATTGGTCAAGCTTGCACGCTGATCACTGACCGGGCCGGCCACGGCAAAGCAGGCGGCTTCCGGTTTGCCCGCACTGTTTTTAACTTCCGGGCGATTCAGGAAATCGTTGAGAATATCGGAAAAGCAGGCATACTCATTGCTTTGATAGCGATGCGTGTTCAGTTCGCAGATAACGCCATTGTTCAGCCGGGCCGCTTGCAATAGCGTTTTAGTGCCACCAATATCGCCACAAATCATTTGAACGTTCACGATGGTAATTTTCGCAGCTTCTTATACAGAGAAATAGCACTAAAACGATGGACTTGCTTCTTGAAAGTTGATCATGGTAGCCGTTTTGGAATTAAAAATCCATTCACAATGATCGAAGGGGTAAAATCTGCTGATTTGATATAGCAGAGTCGGCCTGATGACCGTTCGTTCCGATTCTCGAACGTAGCCGGAAATCGTGAACTCAGGCCGATGATGTACTTACACGGGTTGAATCTTGACGACAACGGTGTGCTGATTGATGAATTCAATGTCGCTGAAAAATAATTCACCGGTAAATTCTATTCCGGACAGGCTGCGCAGCTTGAACTTGTGGCCGATCCGGGAAAGAAAACGCAGGTAGGCATTGACACGTTTCTTATCGCTATCCAGCAGGTCAGTTTTTCCCAGCGCGGAAATGATTCGGGAAATATGAATTTTGTGGATTTGTCCGGATGAAATCGTCAGTAATTCTTCCGCTTCGTGATTGGCATCGACGATTACGCCATCTTCAGTAAGAATGAGCATGGCGACTTGTGTAACATCAGTGGGTGTGAAATTGCTGCGGATTGGCAGTGGCTTTTGGATTACCGGTTTCTCAATGAACGGCGTATTCATCGTTGCGCCTCCTCTTCTTCAGCAGCCAGCCAGTCCTGCAATTCGTATCCGGGCAAAAAACCGCGCGCCTCGGCCTTGTAGTATGCATTGATTTCAATACGCGTCTGTAAAGGCGTTTGGATCTCTGAGGTTTTTGCTTGCGTGTGTGTGCGTTTGGGCGCTGTTTTCTGACGGGGTTTGGGGGGAGCGTCAATACTGTCCATCGGGGTATCCTCCTTACAGTGTAGAGTCATATATTTACATGTGCGGGTCAGACGGTTTCAATGATATTCAATTATCCGCGATAAAAAAATACGTGCTGACACGTATAGGCATGAGTGCAGGAACTACGAGACCTTTGCACGGTTACTACGCGGTACGATAATCGCGTTAAAAATTTGCGAAAAATGCTTATTTACTCCGTGTAAACTCCGCTTTTTCGCAAATTTTTGCCTTACTCTCGCACTGCTCATGACACCGTGCAAAGGTCTCACTACGTTATTCCCGCGCGCCGTTGCCCCTTACGTACGATCTTTTTGCTCTCTGTGCCTTTGATCGCACCCAATTGATCATCCAGCCATACGATGGCACCGGTGGGACAACGCTGTATCGGTATGCGGGTATGGTGATTCTTCGAATAATTTACGACAGGTAAGTTGTTGACCATAGTGATCAAATTATCCGCTGCATCCATGGCGCATTTGCCGCAGGCCGTACAAGCTACCTGACATTCTTCCAATACCGCTTCCCCTTGCTCCAGGTTCTTGCAGTTGACCCAGAGCCGATGGCTGACGTGGTGCAATGAAAACAGATCCTTGGGACAGACTTCAACGCAGTCGCCACAGGCGGTGCATTTGTCTATATCCACGACCGGCAGTGCAAAAGCGTTCATTGTAATGGCGTCAAAACCGCACACGACTTCGCAATCGCCGTAACCCAGGCAACCCCAGAAACATGCCTTTCCGCCCCCGGAAACAAGCGAGGCCGCCTGACAGGACTTGACGCCATGATATCTGGCCCGGTTGCGTGCAACATTGGTTCCGCCGGCACAGGCCAACCGGGCAACCCGCTTTTCTTCAGCGCCGAGCGCGACGCCGAGAAACCGGGCGATGGCAGCACGAGTTTCATCTGTGCTGACGGAACATTTGCCGGGCAGTGCCTTGCCTGCGACCAGTGCTTCGGCAAATTGCCGGCATCCCGGGTAACCGCAGGCGCCGCAATTGACACTGGGCAACATGGCTTCGACGGTGTCAATGCGGGGATCTTCGGTCACATGCAGTTTCTTGTTCGCAGCAATGAGCAAGATCGCGAGAACAAGCGTCAAACAGCCCAATGCAGCCAGTGCGATGAGTATCGTCATCATGGATAGTATGATCGGCGCTATGCGTGTTTAAGAAACCGGATAAGACTAGGGTGTTTCAAAATTTGTTCTGATCGTGGCTTGGCCGGTCGCGCACCGGGAAATGGGGTGCGTGCCGGATTTTGAAGCGCGAAGAACAGCATTCGATTGAAAGATTCGCCAAACGATCAATAAATGATCTCCGCCCATTTATTACCGGCGATGAGCTCGGCCTTGCGGATTTCCCATTTTTCCTTCGATCCGAGGATGCTGGAAAATGCTTTGTCCAGCATTGACTGGATTTTTGCGTAACCGGCAATGTAAACATAAGTATTGGCGCAGGATAACATTTCGACAAGGTCGGCTGCCTGCTGCTCAAGTGCAGTATCCAGTGCGATCGGATCATTCATGTGCGGACGTGGACTCAGCGCGTGAAAAGCTGCAAACGTCGCCTGATCATAGTATTGCGTCAGATCGCCGTCTTGATCGTTCAGATAGAGCAACTCCAGTCCGCTGCGAGCGCCGTAGAACAGGCGGATTCTGCCTTCCCAGTTTTTCACATTGTTGTAGATATGCTTGACAAAAGCCCGGAATGGCGCGATGCCTGTCCCCATCCCGATAAGAATAAGATTTGCTTTTTTGTCTTCCGGCACCGCAAACGGCAGGCGATAGGGTCCGGTAAGGATGACGGCATCGCCCGTTTTTCGGTCGCACAGGAAATTAGACGCAATGCCGCGATAGCGTTCGCCGCTGAAGTCGTCCACATAAAAGCAGCGTTTGACGAGCAGGGTGATCAGTGGTTTGTCGTTATTTCTCCCGGGAAGATCGGCGACGCTGTACAGACGGTGGTGGTATCGATTGCCGAATTCTCCAGTCTCCGTTATCAGAACGCCGAAACTTTGATCGACCTGACAAGCGAAATCCGAGGGGGCTTCGAGTATGATTTCCCGAATCTCTTCGGTATCCGCAGGGGTAAGTCGTCGTGTCTGTATTACGGTTGCCCGATATTGGTTTTCGGTGTCGAAATCTGCCAAATGCGTCATGCGAACCCCTTTTCTGTTAATAACTAATCCGGCTTCGATCTGTTGCCGCAGGCGGAGGCGCGGTCACATTGATCGCATGCTTTTCTGCCGGCCAGTACATCCTCGTCGGACAGTGTGCTGGAAAACATTTTTCCCCAATAATACTGAACGATGACCCAGATGACCATGAGTAAGGTCATTCCCGCCATGCCAATAATCAATGACTTGATCATGATGGTTAACTTCTCATCCGCCCAATCCGGAAAATCCCATGAATGACAGGGATAAAATCCCCGCAATGAACAAGGTCAGCACCGTTCCTTTCGCGACGCTGGGTGTGTCGGCAAAATCCAGCCGCTCACGCAAGCCTGCCATCAGCAGCAGCGCGAGGGTAAACCCGACGCCGGCGCCCAATGCATAGATAATGCCTTCGATAAATCCGTAACCCAGGTTGGTCTGAAACAGCGCCAGACCCAGTATGGCACAATTTGTCGTGATCAACGGTAAAAATATACCCAGTGCGCGAAACAAAGCGGGACTCATTTTTTTGATGAACATTTCTACCAGTTGCACGGCCGATGCAATTACGACAATGAAGCTGATCAACTGCAAAAAGGGTGCGTCGATAGCGATCAACAGCGCATTAAGGCCATAAGCGCACATTGATGCGATGAGCATCACGAAAGTCACTGCGCCACCCATTTTCATGGCGATCTCTTTTTTTCCGGATACACCAAGGAAAGGACATATTCCCAGAAAATAAGCCAACACGAAATTGTTGATCAGACTGGCATTGATGAAGATGTACCAGAGGGATTCCGTTTTCATGGCGCTGCTTTTCCCGCCGGATCGTCAGAAAACCAGCGGCTGGCATTTTGTGCAGAACATGGCGCAGGAAAAGCAGGTAACATAATCGTCAATTGATTTACTCCTTCGATCTTTTTGCGGCGTTAAAAATCAATAGCCAGATCGCCAATGTGAAAAATCCGCCCGCGGGCAGCATCATGACGACCCACTCCTGAAAATGATCCGGAAAAATGACAACATTGAACAGGCTTCCGTTGCCCAGCAACTCCCGTGCCGCGCCCAAGCACAGTAAGCCAAAGGTAAACCCAAACCCCATACCCAAAGCATCCAGCATGGATCTGCCCGTGGTGTTTCTGGAAGCGAAAGCTTCCGCCCGGCCCAGTATCAGGCAATTCACCACAATGAGCGAAATAAAAGCGCCCAGCGCCTTATGCAGTTCCAGACTGGCTGCCTGTATCAGGTAATCGGCCATGGTGACAAAAGTGGCAATGATGAGAATATAGCAGGCAATACGTACTTGCCGGGGAATGAAGGTGCGCAGCAAGGAGACCAGCGTGTTGGACATCAGCAGTACGAACGTGGTCGCAAGACCCATGACCAGGGCATTTTCCGCGGTATTGGATACAGCGAGCACCGGACACATACCCAGCACTTGTACAAACACCGGATTTTCCCGCCACAGACCTTTGATAAAATCATTGGTAGACGGACTTTT
>JADZAR010000004.1 GCA_020852475.1 Nitrosomonas sp. | reverse complement strand
GTTACTACGCGGTACGATAATCGCGTTAAAAATTTGCGAAAAATGCTCATTTACTCCGTGTAAACTCCGCTTTTTCGCAAATTTTTGCCTTATTCTCGCACCGCTCATGACACCGTGCAAAGGTCTCACTATGTAATTTTGCAATGATTGTCGATCAATTCCTTATAGATATAGTTACGTAAGGCTGCGATTTGGTCGGATGTTAATTGGATAAACTCAATCCCGTATATTAAAACACCAATTTCATTTTTGCTGATTTGAGATGACCGGATGAGTGCATGTAGCGATAAAGAAACAGCTTTGTCTTCTAATTCGACATCAAACACAATGCCAATGGCATTTCCTTTTTCTCCCAAATCAGCACGAATGGCGATCTCGGCGCCAGTGGCACTGAGATTGGTAATATTTCCATCATAGAATTGATCATTGAATGAGATTTTTGCTTCGATATTGCTTTTAATGCGGATTGATTTTCGTATTGTTTGTCCAGATATCTCTCTGGGAAATGATAGGTGGATGTATTTGAATGGCAGTTTTACGACGTGTTCAACAATAACATTGAAGCTGAATATGCATTGTCCATTGAAAAAACGAACCAGAAGTTGTTCACCTTCAAGGAATGATGGATTGCCGGGCTTTCGGCTTGTCTCCGGCAAATGAATGATCAGGGTTTTTTCTGGCAGGTAACCGATAACATGGACAGTACAATAATCACTTCTGGGTGAAATGCCAAACTTTTTTCCGTAAGGATTTGCTTTGACTTGTAGTTTGTCGCCAACTTTCAATCTGATATCATCAAATTCAAGTGATGTTGAAAGATTGTTGTTTGTTGTGGATGACTCCAGTTGGATGCTATGTTGCATTTTATCGTCAGATTCTTTGAAAAATATGGATAATCATAACTTTGTTTCAAATAATCGGCTGTCATACGTTTTTTTTTAGTTTTATCCGATTGAATTGCAACAATTAGACCAGTGATTGTAAATTTTTCTGAGTATTTGCTAACGATACTTGTGGGTAAATCCGCTCTGCACGCACTCAAGCGCATTTGTGGTGGAGCGGAGTCCAGGTTGTGTTTTTATTGATTCTTTTTCTGGATAAGTTCAATTTTGTATCCGTCAGGATCTTCCACAAAAGCAATGATTGTAGCGCCATGTTTCATGGGACCTGCTTCACGTGTTATTTTTCCGCCCCGCTTCCGAACTTCTTCGCAGGCGGTATAGGCATCATCAACTTCAATGGCGATATGTCCGAAACCTTCACCCAGATGATAGTGACTGGTATCCCAGTTGTGCGTGAGCTCCAATACCGCGCCAGCGGCCTCATCCTGGTAGCCGACGAATGCCAGTGTAAAACGTCCGTCGGGGTAATCCTTCTGCCGCAGAAGCTTCATACCCAATACCTGAGTATAAAAAGCAAGTGATTTTTCGAGATGACCAACGCGCAGCATGGTGTGCAGAATGCGCATTATATTTTCACCATTTCAAAATCCTCTTTGCGTGCCCCGCATTCCGGGCAGGTCCAGTTGATAGGCACATCTTCCCAACGCGTACCCGGAGGAATACCTTCATCGGGTGATCCTTTTTCTTCATCGTAAACGTAGCCGCAGATTAAGCACATGTATCGATTATAGTTCTGATTTTCTTCTGTAGACATAATAGCCCGTCATTTCCATTTGAGTTAAAATGCTATTTTACGGTATTAATGCATGTTACAGCCACCCCCAAATGTACTTTCGTTTGCAGCCAATGACCCCAGTGGTGGAGCGGGTATACAGGCTGATTTGCTCACCATAGCCAGCATGGGTTGCCACCCACTGCCTGTCATAACAGCGATTACAGTTCAGGATACGACGGGTGTCGAGGAGGTGTTGCCATTGGATGCGGAATGGATTGAAAACCAGGCCAGGACAATATTGGAAGATATGCCTGTGCATGCCTTCAAGCTTGGCTTGCTGGGTAGCGTTGAAATCATCGCAGCAATCGCCGAGATTGTGTCGGATTATCCGGAAATACCGCTGATCATGGATCCTGTACTCACCTCGGGGCGAGGTGATGAACTGGCCAGTGACGACATGATTGACGCGATGTGTGGATTGTTGCTGCCGCAAGTAACATTATTAACGCCCAACAGTCTGGAGGCGCGGCGTCTTGCTGCATTTGATGATGAAGATAATAGTCCGGATACTTTGCCGCTGGATGAATGTGCGCACAGGTTGCTGGATATGGGGTGTGAGTATGTGCTGATTACCGGTACACATGAAAACACGACGGATGTTACGAATACATTATTCGGTGTCGATGGCCGGGTGCGTAGCGACGAATGGAAACGCTTGCCAGGCAGTTATCATGGTTCAGGGTGCACGCTGGCTTCTGCGATTGCCGCATCCATGGCGAATGGCCTGGCCGTAAATGAAAGTGTTTATGCCGGTCAGAAATACACTTGGCAGACATTGAATGCAAGCTTCCGTCCCGGTATGGGGCAGCACATTCCTAATCGACTTTTTTGGGCCGACTTCGCCAACAGCATCGTCAGCAAGAAAAAGTCATGAGCCGTGATAGTCGTAACCGTCATGACCGTATTATCAGCGGCTTGTATGGCATAACACCGGATATGACGGATACAGCAGCTTTGATAGCCCGGACGGAGCAGGCACTCGCCGGTGGTGCGCGATTGATACAATATCGTAACAAAACAGCAGATGCCGTCTTGCGCCGGTGTCAAGCAGACTTGCTGGCGCAGCTGTGTCGAAAGTATGGCGTGCCGCTGATCGTTAACGATGATCTGGATCTGGCGTTGGAAATTGGTGCTGATGGCGTTCATCTAGGCGAGCATGATAGTGGTATTGCGGCGGCCAGAAAGCAGCTTGGCGTAGGGAAAATTGTGGGCGCATCCTGTTACAATAAGCCCGAGCTGGCGCATGCGGCCCAGATACAGGGCGCTGACTATGTTGCTTTTGGCGCATTCTATCCAACATTGACAAAACAGAATACTGTTGTTGCAACAATCAGCATGTTGAGACAGGTTAAAGATAGTCTTGCCGTACCCGTGGTGTGTATAGGTGGTATCAATACAGCGAATGCGTTATCTTTAATTGAAGCCGGTGCGTGTGCGATTGCGGTATGCCAGGCATTATATCAGTCTGGACATATACGCGAAACAGCGGAAAAGTTTTCCCGGTTTTTTTCCAGTTTGAGATAAAAATTCTATTTTGAATTGATTGATTAATATTTGAGAGTGATTTGATGACTTCACGTAACCAACAGCTTTTTGAACAATCCCAGAAATATATTCCCGGCGGTGTGAACTCGCCCGTACGCGCCTTTAAATCGGTTGGCGGTACACCCGTTTTTTTTCAGCGCGGTCAAGGCGCGCACTTCTGGGATGTTGATGGTAAGCGTTATATCGATTATGTTGGCTCATGGGGGCCGCTGATATTGGGGCATGCGCACCCTCAGGTGGTCAAAGCGGTACAGAAAACAGTGGAACATGGCTTGACATTTGGTGCTCCGACCGAGGCCGAGCTGGAAATTGCCGAATTGATCTGCAATCTGGTTCCCTCGATCGAGCAGGTGCGGCTAGTGAGTTCCGGCACCGAAGCGGGGATGAGTGCCATACGCCTTGCCCGCGGTTACACCGGACGCAACAAGATCATCAAATTTGAAGGCTGTTATCACGGTCATGATGACTGTCTGCTGGTCAAGGCCGGTTCGGGGGCACTGACATTCGGCAACCCAAGCTCTGCAGGGGTGCCGCAGGAAACCACAGGACACACCATTGTACTGGATTATAATGATTTGCCTGGATTGGAGGCGAGTTTTAAAAAATTTGGTGAAGAGATAGCCGCAGTCATTGTAGAACCGGTAGCGGGTAATATGAATTTGATTGCACCAAAGGTGGATTTCTTATCGACATTGCGTGCACTATGTACACAACATGGCAGTGTGTTGATTTTTGACGAAGTAATGACAGGCTTCCGCGTTGGTCTTGAATGCGCGCAAGGACTTTATCAGATTAAACCTGATCTTACAGTGCTTGGCAAAGTGATTGGCGGTGGTATGCCGATGGCTGCGTTTGGCGGCAGGCGCGAGATCATGCAATGTCTTGCGCCTGTTGGCGCAGTCTATCAAGCCGGAACTCTGTCAGGTAATCCCGTTGCAGTGGCCGCCGGATTGACGACACTGAAGCTGATACAGGAGAAGGGATTTTATGACAATCTCACAGCCAGAACCCGCCAGCTGACAGAGGGTTTAACCGCTAGTGCCCGTAAACATGGTATTGATTTTTGTGCGCAGTCAATAGGTGGCATGTTTGGTCTTTATTTCAGCAAAAACATTCCGAGTAGCTTTGCCGAGGTCATGTCATGCGATAAAGATGCTTTTAACCGATTCTTCCATGCAATGCTGGACAGGGGCGTCTACTTTGCACCGTCGGCGTTTGAAGCCGGATTTGTGTCCAGCTTGCATGGCGATAGTGAAATCAACGAAACTTTATTAGCGGCGGACAGTATTTTTGCTGATTGGTAGAAGAAACGCGGGTTAATTGCGGTAAAAGAGTATGAATACAATAATCTAGCAAGCTTTCTTTTACCGCATTCCTGTTTTAGCAGAATTTTGAGAAACTACCTGTGTAATCTGTTTTGTCAGGTAGATTGTCTCCTCGATTGCATTTTTCTGCGTTTTGTTAGCGCATACCTTGAATATAGGCTGATACAGCACGCTTTTCGGCACCACTCATGCGTATCAGCACTTGCTGCATGACTTTGCTGTCATTAGTGCGCTCGCCTGTGTTGAACGAGTCAAGTTGCGCCAGCGTGTAATCAGCGTGCTGTCCAGCCACTGCCGGGTAGCGCGGCGGAATACCGGCACCGGTCGGGCCATGACAGCTTGCACAGGCGGGTACGCCATTCTCAATATTACCGCCATGGTAAAGTATTTTGCCCATCGCGACGAGGTCGTTATTATCGGACACTTTTCCTGGGGCTCTTTCTTGTGATGCATAAAAAGCCGCCAGATTTTCCATGTCTGCTTTTGAGAGTTCTGCAACCATAGGTGTCATGGCTGCATTGTTGCGGACAGCTGTTCCGTTCTCGTCAGCTTTGAATTCCATCAATTGTTTCAAGAGATATTCGGAATGCTGCCCTGCTAAACTCGGGAAGCTTGGAATAATGCTGTTTCCATCCACGCCGTGACAACCTGCGCAAACGCCTGCCGCAATTTCCTGGCCTTTTTCCGCATCGCCTGTTGCTAAAGCCGAAGTTGATAGTCCCATGGCAAAAACTGTTACCATTGCTAGACTTGTTTTGATCATTTTCATAATATTTTGTATTCCGTATTTTTTAAGCCATCAAAATTCTGGTACTTTTACTTTCAAGGTATTCGATTTTAACGCGGCATTTTATCAAGGCACAAGATTGTTCACAACAAGATTTGTGAAAATGCACATATAAATTTAATAACTTAATGAAGAGAATATTTTCTTTGCTACTGGTTGCCAATATTCTGTTTGCTGGCGCGATGAATTTTCAACCCCAGCAGCAAAAACCAGTTTCACTTGCAGTGAATCCTGAAGAAATTATCCTGCTGCGGTCCTCAGTGGATTGCATTGTATGGGGGGATTTTACAGAGGAAGACTTGCCGCGCGCTGATGCTGTGCTAGATCAGCTGAAATTGCCACGGTCATATAAGCAGGTATTTTCAAAATCAATCAGCATGTATCAGGTATATACTGCGTCTTTTGGTAATCGTCAGGCTGCTGAAAGAGAAATCAACAAACTGAGAAATTTAGGCTTTATCAGTCATCGCGTATCAGAGGCTGGAGAACGATTAAATGCGATTTTTTTTGGTGATTTCGAGAATCAGGCGGCTGCTGAAAAATTATTGGAGCAACTGAAAGAAAAAAGTGAAGTTAGCGCAATGATTCATCAGTATAAAATTGAATTGAGAAAGTATTTGATTTTTGATATTGAGCCACAGATAACCGCAACGCTTAACGATCTGACCGACCAATTTCCCGACAGTAATATGGAACAGCAGACCTGCGAGCGCTTATAATGAAAAGATGCGCATGAAATTTATCTATTGCATGTCAGAAAAACGAATTCCGATCTGCAATGGCAATAAATTATCTTCACAAAATGAATAAAAACCCTTAAATATATATGAAGAAGGTAACTATTAAATCGGCGCAGGAAATCGAGAAAATGCGTGTGGCTGGCAAGCTTGCGTCCGAAGTGCTCGATTACATTACGCCTTTCGTCAAACCAGGCATAACAACGGAAGAACTGGATACCCTGTGTCACACCTACATGGTCGATATCCAGAAAACTACTCCCGCGCCGTTGAATTATGCGCCATCGGGCCACAAGCCTTATCCAAAATCTATTTGTACTTCGGTCAATAATCAAATCTGTCATGGTATACCGAATGCGAGGCAATTAAAAAACGGTGATATTGTAAATATCGACGTCACCGTCATCAGCGACGGTTATCATGGCGATACCAGCCGCATGTTTTATATTGGCGAACCCTCAATTCAAGCCCGGCGCTTATGCGAAGTGACTTATGAAGCCATGTGGCGGGGAATTGAGGTTGTCAAGCCTGGCAATCATCTTGGCGATATCGGGCATGTTATACAGAAACTCGCTGAAAGTGTCGGTTATAGCGTGGTCAGAGAGTTTTGCGGTCACGGTATTGGAAAAAAATTCCATGAGGATCCTCAAGTGTTGCATTATGGCAAGCCGGGAACGGGACTGGAGCTCAAGTCGGGCATGATATTTACGATTGAACCCATGATCAATGCCGGTAAAGCGGCTATACGCCATCTGCCCGATGGCTGGACAGTAACAACAAAAGACAGCAGTTTGTCCGCGCAATGGGAACATACCGTGCTGGTGACCGACGACGGCTATGAAGTATTGACAATTTCCAGCGGCGCTCCGTCCAAACCGGTATATCGTTTCTAAATTCAAACCATACTATGCTCATGATACGCAGTCACAGTCGCAGCCCTTCTCAAATCAGGCCGATTCACATGGTGAGACACTACACCAAACATGCAGATGGTTCTGTACTCATTGCGTATGGTGATACGCAAGTCATTTGCACAGCAAATATCATTGAAAATGTGCCTTCATTTCTCAAGGGAAAAAATCAGGGATGGCTTACCGCGGAATATGGCATGTTACCCGGTTCAACTCATGAGCGCATGCAGCGTGAGGCCGTGCGTGGGAAACAGTCCGGCCGGACTATGGAAATCCAGCGCCTGATTGGCCGATCATTACGCGCAATTGTCGATTTATCCAGACTTGGCGAACGCACGATACAGATTGATTGCGATGTCATTCAGGCCGATGGCGGCACACGAACGGCAAGCATTACCGGCGCATTTGTCGCCTTGCATGATGCTGTGGGCAAGTTGCTCGGCAGACAGACAATCAAGACAACGCCCATCCGCAATCATCTGGCCGCTGTTTCGGTGGGTATTTATCAAGGCATTCCCGTACTAGATCTTGATTATCTGGAAGATTCCTCCTGTGATACTGATATGAATGTGATCATGACAGGCGCCAACGAGATCGTGGAGATACAGGGCACGGCGGAAGGTCATGCATTTAGTCGTCAGGAATTAAATCAGATGCTGGATTTGGCAGAAAAAGGTGTGCAGGAATTAATTACAATTCAAAAAACAACGCTGGGGATTGCCTGACGCCATGTTCGATTTGGAAAATCTGGTGATTGCCAGCGGAAATAAAGGTAAATTGCGGGAAATCGGAACGCTGCTTGCACCACTGAAGATTGCGGTCGCGCCGCAGTCCGACTTCAATATCACCGAGATTGATGAGCCGCATCCGACGTTTATTGAAAATGCATTGATCAAGGCGCGCCATGCGTGCCGTCAAACCGGCCTGTCTGCGCTGGCCGACGATTCAGGTATTTGCATCAATGCCTTGAAAGGTGCGCCAGGAGTTTTGTCAGCCCGCTACGCAGGTGAACCGAAATCCGATCAGCGCAATAATTTGAAATTGGTGAAAGCACTGGAAACCTCAACGGACCGCAGTGCATATTATTATTGTGTTGTTGTTCTGCTGCGTCATGCCGAAGATCCGCAACCCATTATCGCGGAGGGTTTGTGGCATGGTGAATTTATTCTTGAGCCACGCGGTGATGGGGGATTCGGTTACGATCCCCATTTTCTGTTGCCTGAGCTCGGCAGAACGGCTGCGGAGCTTGATATGAACACAAAAAATACGATCAGTCACCGCGGCAAGGCGTTGGCAAAATTGATTGAAATCCTGCGTTCCTGAATAGTACGCTGGATTTATCTTTAGCGTATTTCTAAGAATCCAGATTTTGTCGCAGCACGTTGTTGCTCACAAAAGAATGTTTCCATATATAGCATTCATATGCTAAACCAACATTATTTGTTCGCCCCGCGTTTTGTTCATTTTCAGCTTGTTAAAGCTTTGAATTCTTAGAAACGCCGTTTATGTTTTACGGGAACGCAGGGATGGTTTAATTCGTAAGTCCCAGCCATAATCTTGCAGATCTCAGATGGTTGAATATATTTTATTGAGCATTTACGGGCTATGCATTGCGATGCTGTTTATTTATGGCGTCAATTGCTACTATATTGTCTGGCGTTTCTGGAAAACGCGTCGTTGTGCGGTTGCGCATCTACGTCAACAAATTGAATCAATACAAGCTATTTCTCCGGATAATGCATCATTGCCGTATGTAACGACGCAGATTCCGCTCTATAACGAAGCGAACGTTGCCGAGCGCGTGATTCAGGCTGTGGTTGATATCGATTATCCGCCTGCAAAGCATGAAATCCAGATTTTGGATGATTCCACCGATCAGACTTCCGCCATTGTTGATGCTGTTGTCATGGCGCTGCGACAATCCGGCAAGGATATTCAGGTTTTTCGTCGCGACAACCGCCAGGGGTTTAAAGCCGGCGCATTGGCTGCAGGACTGATGGTGTGCAAAGGGGAGTTTGTCGCAATATTTGACAGCGATTTTGTTCCCAATAAAAATTTTCTGCGGGAAATAATCCCGGTGTTGCTTGCGGACGAAAAGTTGGCTTTTGTGCAGGCGCGATGGGGACATTTGAATGCCGGATATTCGATTCTGACGCAAACGCAAAGCATCGGCATCGACGGTCATTTCATGATCGAGCAGAGCGCGCGGGCTTATAATGGTTTTTTTATGAATTTCAATGGTACGGCAGGCATCTGGCGGAAATCGGCGATTGAAGACGCCGGTGGATGGCAGGCCGATACGTTGACTGAGGATATGGACTTATCGTATCGCTGCCAGCTGGCGGGATGGCGTGCGACTTTTCTGCCCGATGTCGTGGTGCCCGCGGAATTACCGCAAACCTATACCGCATTCAAGAGCCAGCAATTCCGCTGGGCGAAAGGATCGATACAGACCGCTTTAAAGCTACTTCCTCGCGTGCTGCGGTCCAGCGCGAGTGTCATAGCGAAGATACAGGCTTTTTTACATTTAACGCATTATAGCATCCATCCCATTATGGTCGTGTTATCGTTGCTGACACTGCCGGTTTTGCTGATGATATCGGTCAGTCTGCCATGGCAGATCACGGCGCTATTGGTGATGTGCATTGTCGTAGCTATTTGCGGGCCGAGTTCGCTGTATATGACGAGTCAGATAGTTACCCAAAACGGTCTTAAAAAACTGTTTTATCTGCCGGTGCTGATGTGTATCGGTGTTGGTATAGCACTTTCTAATACGCGCGCGGTCATCGAAGCGATGCTGAACATAAAAAGCGGTTTTGTCCGAACACCTAAGCAGGGTGATGCAAAAACCAGTCGATATTCTGTTTATCAGATAGAAGCAAGCGTTCTTCCGATTTTTGAGATTCTACTGGGATTCTATTGTATGGTCAGTCTGCTGTATTATCTGGAGGCAGAGCACTATATGATCGGGCCTTTTTTGCTGATATACGCATGTGGCTTTTTACTGGTCGGCATTCGTTCTTTCATTGAAGGATTAACGCAGGGCTGACAGCTTTCTCAATGTTCTCTTCATTATATACCAAGTGGTGTTATGGCAGGGATCCTAATACCCGTTTGGCATTCTTTTGTTGTCCAGTTGTTTTGATTCTTTTTGCTGGTACATTGCACTGGACAGACTGGGCGGATGCCTACAAAGGGTATGCCATGCTGATTTCCTATGGTCTGGCATTTTTGGGTTGCCTGAGTGCTTGGGCAGGTTTTCCTGATGGGTTAAACGTATCACAGAAAATCGGTCTGATCCTGTTTGTTTCCCTGATTGTTCGACTGAGTATGATGGGTATTCCGGAATCGGATGACGCGTATCGTTACTTATGGGAAGGTAAGCTGGTTGCCGCCGGTGAAAGTCCATATGCTTATCCGGCGAATCATCCGCACTATTTGCCTTACCGTGACGCTTATTGGGAGGCGATGAACCATAAAGACAGGTTGACGGTTTATCCGCCGCTGGCCGAATGGTTGTTTGCCGGAATCAGCAGTGTTGCCTATACGCCGTGGGCTTTTAAAATACTGTTTATCATTGCAGACTTATGTGTCATAGGTATGTTGATCGCATTGTCCAGTCGCTATAAGCTGGCTTTGCGCAATGTATTGATATATGCGTTGAATCCGTTGTCATTGTTCGCTTTTGCTGGTGAGGCGCATTTTGACGTACTGTTGATACTGACCATTCTGCTGTCGGTCTGGTTTGCTGAAGACCGGAAGTTTTACTGGGCCTGGTTTTGGTTGGGAATAGCTATTCAGATTAAAGTTATCGCGATTGCTTTGTTACCGCTTTATGTATGGCGATGTCAATGGCAAAAAAGCTGGGTTATCCTGATTCCGTTGGTTATTCCATCGCTGCATTTTATGACGACACTGCCGGGATTGCTCCATGGACTCTGGCGCTTTGGTGGTTTAGGCGCTTTTAATGGGCCGATACATAGTCCACTCAGCGTTCTGGTGACGGGCGATGCTGCTGCTGCGACCGGTGTCGTGATGCTCCTATTCGGTATTGTGATGCTATGGATAATCAGATCGATTTCTTTATTGCCTAAAGCAGTGTATTTAACGCTGGCCGCGCTGGTTTTGTTTCTGCCCGTGGTGCATTACTGGTATATCCTGTGGGCGATACCGTTTATGGTTCTGTTTCCCGGTTTGTCCTGGCTGGTTTTGAGTTTTACAAGTGGCGCTTATTTCTTCTCGGTATTCAGTGTGGAGCAGGGTGAAGCGTGGATGTTGCCCGTTTGGGCGATGTGGGTGATATGGTTGCCATTCCTGCTGTTGCTGGCGTATGAGGTGCGTTTCGTGATTGTGCGCAGATTCCGTCCGGATAAGGTATGGCGTAAACCCGAAACATTGGCTGTGATTGTGCCTACTTTAAATGAAGAAAATCATATCGAGACGTGTTTGTCCTCGGTGAAAGCCATGCGGCCACCACCAGACGAAATCGTTGTTTGCGACGGCGGTTCCCATGATCGCACAATTTTGATCGCAGAGACTATGCATGTTCGTGTTGTTGCGGGTGGTCCCGGACGCGGTGCTCAAATCAGAACCGGGATTGCAACGATTAACTCGGATGTGGTGCTGGTGATTCACGCTGATTGCCTGTGTGGCGCGGATGTCAGGCGGCGGATTATGGCCATGTTCGAAAAAAATGCAGATGTTGTTGGTGGTGCTGTGGGACAACGGTTTATGAATTCAAGTGCAAAGTTGCTGTTGATCGAACTATTGAATGATGTGCGCGCAACATTCGCCGGTGCCAGCTTTGGCGATCAGGGACAGTTTTTTCGTATCACGGCGGTTGAAAGTATGAATGGTTTTCCGGACTATCCATTGATGGAGGATGTGGAGCTTAGCCTCCGATTGAATCGAATCGGTCGGGTTGTTTTGCTGGATGGCGGCATTCGAAATTCAGAGCGCCAATGGAGGCAGCATTTTTTCAAACGTATCGGGCTGATTCTCAAGCTGGTTTTTATTTTTCATGTAAACCGCTTTCTGCGACGGGATGTGACAAAACAATTATATGCAAAATATTACAACCGGAAGCAGTACCGGGGGTGCGATAATATTCAGCAGAAATGATTAAGTTTTTATTGGATTGATTATGCATATTCATATTCTGGGTATTTGCGGCACTTTTATGGGCGGGATCGCAGCGATTGCGAAAGAAGCCGGGCATCAGGTAACGGGCTGTGATCAAAATGTTTATCCGCCGATGAGTACGCAGCTTGAATCACAGGGAATCGAATTGATTTCAGGGTTCTCCGCGGATCAGATTCAGCTCAGGCCGGATATTTTCGTGGTCGGTAATGTTGTTACCCGGGGCAATCCATTAATGGAAGCCATATTAAACCGGAATCTGCCGTACAGTTCAGGTCCGCAATGGTTGTCGGAAAATATACTAAGTAATCGCTGGGTGTTGGCAGTCGCGGGAACGCATGGTAAAACCACCACCAGCTCCATGCTGGCCTGGATTCTTGAATACGCTGGCTTGCATCCAGGATTCCTGATTGGCGGTATTCCGCAGAATTTTGTCACTTCGGCGCGTATCGGATTCAATTTTTCGGAAGATGTGCGCACGGTTTCGCCATTCTTTGTGATTGAGGCAGATGAATATGATACGGCTTTTTTCGATAAGCGCTCAAAATTCATCCATTACCGGCCCAGGGTTGCGATCCTGAACAATCTTGAGTTTGATCATGCCGATATTTTTCAAGATATTACGGCAATTCAACGACAATTCCATCATTTTGTGCGTATTGTTCCCGGTGAGGGGCTGGTTATCGCGAATGGCGCTGATGCTCATTTGAAGCAAGTTCTGGAACAAGGCTGCTGGACACCTTTGGAAAAATTCGGCGTCAGCGATGGTTGGTATGCGAAGCAGCGAGATAATCATATAGCGGAAATTTTTTATCAGCAGCAATCCCAAGGGCTACTGCGGTGGGATTTGCTTGGTGAGCATAACCGGATGAATGCTCTGGCGGCAATTGCCGCTGCACGGTACGCGGGCGTTTCAGTTGATGTTGCCATGGAAGCCTTGTCACAATTCAGAAACGTTAAACGTCGCATGGAGGTTCGCGGTAAAGTCAATGGTGTCACAATTTACGATGATTTTGCGCATCATCCGACTGCAATACAAACAACGATCAGCGGTTTGCGCGATCATGTTGGTCAATCGCGCATTATTGCGGTGCTTGAGCCGCGTTCAAATACAATGAAAATGGGTATCTGGAAGGATAAGCTTGCTAATAGTCTGACGCAGGCCGATGCCGTTTTTTGTTATAGCCGCGATGCCGGTTGGATTGAAGACGCGCTGGTCGGACTTGGTACTAAAGTACAATGCTATACTGATCTTCCGGTGCTAATAGCAGCCATCACTGAAGTTGCAGCTCCTGGTGATCATGTGCTGATCATGAGTAATGGCGGTTTTGGTGGTATTCATGAGAAATTGATAAATACTTTGTCCCTCTGCAGGAAAAATCACGCTTGATCAGGGGGTATGTTGTTCATTTTCCTTCGAATTCACACAATGAGAATACCTTGCAACCCATTTTTTCGAGGCGTTTTCGTCCGCCTATATCGGGCAGATCAATAACAAAACAGCATTCATAGACTTCTCCGCCCATGTCCTGTATCAACCGGACGGCTGCTTCCGCTGTGCCGCCGGTAGCAATGAGATCATCGATCAGTAAAACACGATCACCGGGTTGTATCGCATCGGTATGAATTTCTATACGGTCGCAACCGTATTCGAGCTGGTAATCGCGGCCTATTGTTTGCGCGGGCAGCTTGTTTTGTTTTCGGATCGGAACAAATCCTGTTTTGAGTTCATAGGCTACCGGTGCGCCAATGATAAAGCCACGCGATTCAATGCCGACGACTTTGTCGATAGCATGCGCCGCATGACGTTTTGCAATTTCCTGAATTGTGGTGCGTAGGCCGAGCGAATCCTTTAGCAGCGTAGTGATATCGCGAAACATAATTCCCTGGTGAGGGTAATGCGGAATCGTTCGAATGAGAGACTTGAGCGGCATAATATTTGAAGATTTAAATTGACTGGTGGGTATGTAGTCTGACAAGGGGCGAAAAAAAAACGGCCCCAACCAGAGTTGGGGCCGTTTCAGTTTACATTACTTCAATAGTTTTACGTGAAGTCTATTATTTTAGTGGTCCATTGCAGCTTTAGCATCGAAGCTTGCAGGTGCTTTGAGCTGGCTCATCATGTCATCATCCCACTTGCCTTCAACGTTCATATGCAACGCTGCGCCAAGTAATACTGCTTCAATCAGATTGTGGCTGAGATAGACATACAGACCTGGTTGTTTGAACTCATAAGCAGCAGCAACTGCAGCGCCAGCTGGTACAAACCAGGTTTCCTGGCTTGTCAGCGGAACGTCGCTGAATGAACCACCTACCCAGTACAGGTCAGCATGACCACCGATCAGGTGCGGATATGATGGGCGATTAGCTTGTGAGTGGATAAACAATACTTTTTCGCCAACTTTCGCTGACAATGCATTGTCACCCGTGATTGCGCCAACCGCGCCGTTGAATACAACGTGTGTTGGGATCAGACCTTTGGCCAGTTCAAGCATTTCATGCATGCCTGCAGCTGGTGAAGCGTATTCTTTGAAGTTGCCTTTGTCGTCTTTTGGCAAATAGAAATCTTGTTCGCCGATGTAGAACGCACGGTCATAACGATATGCATTACCTTTCGCGTCTTTCAGGCCATCACGTGGCAATACCATGATTGCACCGTTCATGCCGGAAATAACGTGGAAAGGAATCATGGTGCCACCAGGTGCGCAGTGGTAAACAAATACACCAGGTTTAACCGCTTTCCAGCGTAAAACAACTTCTTCGCCAGGTTGAACCAGTGTCAAACCGGCACCACCCAGTGCGCCTGTCGCAGAGTGAAAGTCAACATTATGTGCCAATGTGCTTTCTTTTGGATTGGACAGGGTCAGTTCCAGATAATCGCCTTCATGCAAGACGATCAGTGGACCGGGTACACTGCCGTTAAATGTCAGTGCCCAAGCTTTTGCGCCCGGAGCAACTTCAATCAATTTTTCTATGGTTTCCATGCGTACTTCAACGATTCTTGGTCCACCTTTAATAGCCTGATCGTGTTTGGGTACTGCTGGCGGAGCCACCAATTCCTGTTTGATACGCGGTAATTTTGAGAAGTCTGTTGCAGCTACTGCAGCTTGCGTAGCGGCAAAACATAACAATCCCAGTCCAACAACTGCCTGAACAGCTTTAATCATATCTCCCTCCATAAATGATAAACATTGCGCTTATTATAGATACGCCTTCTTATCTGTTACTGCATTCAGTTTCAGAGGCTGATCCGCCTGCGAAATGAATACAAATAACACCTGCCCCTTTTCAAAGAGCAAAGGGCGGAACGCAGAATATACACTTTTAGAGCAAAACTGTCTATGTCTGAGCGCTGAATAAATGAGAAAAAATCCTTATAAATCACCTTCTAGCAGTAGGGTTTTGGGGTGAGAAGGACACAATTATGGAGTGAGAAAGATACAATTAAAGTGGTGCGAGCAAATCTGCTTACCTATCGAGTAATTCGATGATTCTTAAAATCAGATGCGAGATGTGATGCCGCTGATATTTGTGTCAGAGAAATAGTGTTGAGACTGTCGATCATCGGAATTTCTTGTTATGGATAACCGTTCGACAAACTTTTCGCGAAGATTCCTATTCCATAAGCCGGAGCTGTTAAGCGATTTATTGCGCGGAGTTTTACTTGTGCGGCTGGTGAACACAATTTATTGCGCTTGATGTTATACTATCGAATAGCTGCAACCGCGCGACTAAAATTTTCACCAATTTGGATTCCATTTCCGGATAATTTCCCGATTTTCTAACTTTTATCGAAATCCCTGTAATGCCTTTACCGCATCTGACAGGCCTGCAAGGGCCAATCCTTGAGCTGGAAAATCGCATTAATACCTTAAAGCCAATGATTGAACACTGGTTTCGCAGTCAATGGTGTGAAAATGATGTTCCGTTTTATTGTTCGGTGGATTTGCGCAACAGCGGATTTAAATTGGCTCCCGTCGATACCAATCTTTTTCCGGGCGGATTTAATAACTTGAATCCTGAATTTATTCCACTTTGTGTGCAAGCTGTCATGACAGCGGTTGAGAAAATATGCCCGAGTGCGCATAGTATCCTGCTGATTCCGGAAAATCACACGCGTAATACATTTTATCTGCAAAATATTGCCGCGATTCAAACCATCATGCGACATGCCGGATTGAACGTGCGCATTGGCTCATTGTTACCCGAGATCAAGTCAGCAACCGTTTTCAGCTTGCCGGACGGCCAGACCATCACGCTGGAACCGATTATCCGGAAAAACAATCAGCTGAGCGTGGAGAATTTCGATCCATGCGCGGTGCTGTTGAACAATGATTTATCAAATGGCATCCCACAGATATTGCAGAATCTGAGTCAAACCGTGATTCCACCTCTACATGCAGGATGGGCGACGCGAAAAAAATCAGTGCATTTCAAGGCCTATAACGCTGTGGCGGATGAGTTTGCTCAGTTGATCGATATCGATCCCTGGTTGATTAATCCTTACTTTACTTCTTGTGGAAAAATCGATTTCCGTGAGAAGAAAGGGGAAGACTGCGTCGCCAGTTCGACCAACAAAATACTTGCGCTGATTCGAGAAAAATATCAGCAATACGGTGTTAAGGAGGATCCTTTTGTGATTGTCAAAGCCGATTCCGGAACTTATGGTATGGGTATTATGACCGTTAAGGACGGGGCTGAGGTGTATCAGTTGAATCGCAAACAGCGAAATAAAATGGCCGTAGTCAAGGAAGGTATGTCGGTAACGAATGTGCTGGTGCAGGAAGGTGTTTATACCTTCGAAAACATCAATCAAGCGGTTGCCGAGCCGGTGATTTACATGATCGATCATTTTGTTATCGGTGGATTTTATCGCGTGCATACCGGGCGCGGCAAGGATGAGAATTTGAATGCACCGGGAATGTATTTTGTACCATTATCATTCGACTCCGATTGTTTGATGCCGGATTGCATCAAGCCGCAAAATCTGATGCCAAGCCGATTCTACGTTTATGGCGTTATCGCCCGGCTTGCTCTGCTTGCTGCCGCCCGCGAATTGCAGCAAACCGCGCACTGATTCATGTAAATTTTTATTCCGAGTATTGCTGTGAAGCTTGCATTCATTATCGACCGACTTGAAGACATCAAAATCAGCAAGGATTCCAGTTATGCCATGATGCGCGAAGCGGTTCTGCGCAATCATCAGGTTTATGTGCTTCATCAGGACGATATCATCTGGCGCGATAATGCGGTGATCAGCTTTGTCAAGATTTTGACAATGACCGAAAAGCCGGAGCAGGTAAATTGCTGGTATCACCTGGGCGAAACATTGACCATGCCTCTGCAGGCATTTGGTGCCGTATTGATGCGCAAGGATCCGCCGTTCAATATGGAATATATCTATAGCACTTATTTGCTCGAACTGGCGGAAAAACAGGGTGCCCGCATCATCAACAGTCCACGCGCCATTCGGGATTTTAACGAGAAACTGGCCATTGTAAAATTTCCGCAATTCATACCGCCAACATTGGTTACTCGCCGAGAAACACTGATTCTTGATTTTCTGCAACAACATCAGGATATTATTCTGAAGCCGCTTGACAGTATGGGTGGGGCCAGCATTTTTCGTATTCATGCGGCTGACCACAATATCAATGTCATTATCGAAACCATGACGCACTATGGAACACGAACAATCATGGCGCAACGTTATCTGCCTGAAATTAGCCAGGGAGACAAGCGTATATTGATGATCGCCGGGAAATCGGTGCCTTATGCGTTGGCGCGCATTCCAAAGGCCGGGGAAACGCGCGGCAATCTCAATACGGGTGGAACTGGCGTGGCCCGGCCGTTGTCGCCACAGGACAAGCTGATTGCCGAAACCCTTGGCCCGGAACTTGTTCGGCACGGATTGATGCTGGTTGGCCTGGATGTCATTGGTGATTGTCTGACCGAGATCAATGTCACCAGTCCGACCGGAATGCAGGAGATTCATGCGCAGACAGCGTTTAACGTGGCGGGAATGATGATTGATGCAGTCGAGGAATTGGCTGGCGGCAGTGTTGATTAGTAAAGATAGAAAATGAATTCTCCGGACTGAATGAACGATGACATTACATTATTTTGATCATAATGCCACCACGCGGGTGGATGATGAAGTGCTGGATGCAATGTTGCCGTATTTTCAGCAGGAATTTGGTAACGCATCAAGCCGTCATGCGTATGGCATGACCGCGCGGTACGCGATTGACAAGGCGCGTGAGCAGGTGGCAGCTGCTGTGGGTGTGCAGCCGGTGCAAGTGATTTTTACCAGCGGCGGTTCTGAAGCCAATAACCTGTTTATCCGCGGTGCGGCTGACAGCCTGAGTGCCGGGCATATTGCGATCAGCGCAGTGGAACATCCCTGTGTCCTGAAGCCGGCGCAGACCCTGGCGCAGCGCGCCGCCGAGCGCTGGACAATCCGGTGTTTGCCGGTAAATCAGGCCGGGCAGGTGGATATGACCGCTGCCCGTGAAGCGATGACAGTGCAGAAACCCGCGCTGGTTTCGGTGATGCTGGCGAACAATGAGACCGGTGTGATTCAGGATGTGGCGGCGATTGCTGGCACTGCGCACACACACGGCGCTTATGTACACACCGATGCTGTACAGGGGTTGGGTAAGATTCCGGTCGATTTCACCAAACTCAATGTACACGCCATGACGATATCCGCGCATAAGATTTATGGTCCAAAAGGCGCCGCGGCGCTTATTATTGACAAACGGTTGTTATTAAAACCGTTGATTTACGGCGGTGGTCATGAAAACGGTCTGCGATCCGGGACAGAAAATGTGGCGGCGATTGTCGGTTTTGGTGTGGCCTGTGAACGGGCTGTGGCGCGTATCGCCGTGATGGCGCAGCATGTTGCACGGCTAAGGGAGCATCTTGAGCAGGGGTTAGCCGAAATGGGTGCGGTGATTTTTGGCGCGAATGCCGAGCGTATACCGAATACTTGTTATTTTGCAATTCCGGATATGGAAGGCGATACACTGGTGGTCAAATTGGACAAGGCGGGTTTTGCCGTTGCCAGTGGTGCGGCGTGTTCGAGTGTCAATCCCGGGCAAAGTCATGTACTCGAGGCCATGCAGGTTGATCCGTTGCTGGCGCGCTGTGCGGTGCGCGTCAGTCTGGGGCATACGAATACCTTGGCACAGGTGGAGGCATTTCTGAAGACGATCCGCGAAATCGTGGCGTCATTGCGCAGTATCAGCAGTCTTTCTTTCTGATCGCTGACTTGCTCGCTGAATAATTGACTATCAATATCGCTATTGGCGGTAAAATCACCAGTTTTATCACATATCAAAATTTAACGTATTCGTGAACGCCGTCAAAGCCATTATTTTAAGTGCCGGTCAGGGTAGACGCCTGTTGCCGTTGACCGAGAATTTGCCCAAATGCCTACTGCCTGTAGCCGATAAGCCTGTACTGGCCTGGCAAATTGATGCGCTGGCTGCTGCTGGCGTCAAGGAAATTATTGTCGTTGCGGGTTTTCAGATCAGCCGGATTGAGGCATTGCTACACGCGCACTACGCAAAACAATCCAATATCAGCATCGTGTTCAATCCATTTTATGAAGTGGCGGATAATTTGGCCAGTTGCTGGCTTGCGCGCGATGCAATGGATAGCGATTTTCTGCTGCTCAATGGCGATACCGTGATAGAGTCTGCGCTGGTGGCACGGGTATTGAATTCACCGCCAGCCCCGATTACACTGAGTGTGGATTTCAAGAAAAGCTACGATGCCGATGATATGAAAGTACAACTCGATGCGAATGGCTGGGTTAGGCAGGTCAGCAAGATAGTTCCGCCGAATGAAATTGATGCGGAGTCGATAGGGCTGGTCTATTTTCGCGATCAGGGACCGCTTCTTTTCCGTCAGGCGATAGAAAGCGCGTTGCGTCATCCGGCCGAACTGAAGTCCTGGTATTTATCCATTATCGATAAACTCGCCGGACAGCATCAGGTGAATTCATGTTCCGTCAAAGGGTTCCGCTGGTGCGAGATTGATTTTATAGAAGATCTGGCCAGGGCGAGTATGCTTTTTACCCGCTAGTTGCGAGGAGCAAGAATGAATGCACCTGTACTCAACGATACCATGCGCAAATTTGGCGCACCGCAGACAATAATTCATTCGTTTCAATACTGGAGCGTGCTGCTGCGCCCCGCACAGGCTACACTGGGAGCGCTCGTGCTGATTGCGCATGAGCCGGTCAAGGCATTTTCAGGACTCAGTGCGGCCAGCTTTGCCGAGATGCACGCCGTCATCAACCAGATTGAATTCACGCTGACCAAAGCATTCCAATACGACAAAATCAATTATTTGATGCTGATGATGGTCGACCCGGATGTTCACTTTCATATTATTCCGCGTTATGCGCAAACCAGGCTGTTTGCGGATACGGCTTTTGTCGATGCGGGATGGCCTGCCGTGCCACAGTTGAGCCATATCAATGAAACGGATGAAACAATCAATCAAAAGATTATTACGCACATCAAAACCTGCTGGTCATGAATGAATTTGCAGAAGAAAAAGCAACTCAAGAACCTACCGTGCTATCTGAAGCGACGGTAAAGGAAATAGCTGAAAATCCGGAGACAAGCCAGCCGGAAACCCCCGAATCAGCTTTTCCGCTGCGTGAAGCGCACGATCTGGTGAGCGATCTGATGACGCCCAATCCGTGGATTTACTGGACAGATTTTCTATTCAGCAGTCTGGTGGGCTGGATCGCGTTTTTTACGGCGCTGCTGTCGCCATGGTTTTCGCCGTGGCAGATCGGTGCTTATGTGATTGCGGTGCTGGCGTTGTATCGCGCCGCAATTTTTGTGCATGAACTTGCGCACCTGAAAAAAGACACATTCGGAGCGTTCCGAGTAGTATGGAACTGTCTGTGCGGCATACCGTTCATGATTCCGTCGTTTACTTACGATGGTGTGCATAACGACCATCACCGGCGCAATGTCTATGGTACGCATCAGGATGGAGAATATGTACCGTTCGCCACGCGCAAGCCGATCGAAATGGTGGGTTACGTGTTGCTATCTTTTTTGATACCGCCGGTACTGCTGATGCGTTTCCTGCTGCTTGTTCCATTGTCCTATCTGATGCCGTTCCTGCGTAAAATCGTCTGGGAACGGGCTTCGTCACTGACGATTGATCCGACTTACAAACGTGCGGCAAACGCCATCCGCAACGATCACAATTGGCGGCGGCAGGAACTGGCTGCATTTCTGTTCGCTGCTGCCGTGGTGGTATTGATGCTGATGGATGTGATACCGATCGATGTGCTGGTGCTCTGGTATCTTGTCGCAACGATGGTGTTTATACTGAATTCGTTGCGCACGCTGGCAGCGCATGCTTACCGTAATCCAGGGGAAAAACCGATGAGTCATGCCGAACAGTATCTGGATTCGGTCAATGTGCCTGGCCATCCGCTGATAACGCCGCTATGGGCGCCGGTTGGCTTGCGCTTTCACGCTACACATCATCTGTTCATGAGTATGCCATATCACAATCTTGGCGAGGCGCATCGCCGTCTGATCCATGGGCTTGATGATAATGCGCTTTATCTGACTACGGTACGCAGCGGATTATGGGATGCTTTAAGGCGGATCTGGCGGGAATCTTCACGAGCGGCTGAAACTTCGAAAAAGGAGTTGCACCACCAATGACGGTGCGTTCTTCTTCCGGAGTCGCGGCTGCCGCAGGTGTAACGCGGCTTGTTCTGCTGCGGCATGGACAGAGCATCTGGAATCGGGACAAGGTATTCACGGGATGGAGTGATGTCGTGCTAAGTCCCAAAGGAAAACAGGAGGCGATGGATGCCGGCTATTTGCTGCTGCATGCCGGTTTTACCTTCGATTACTGCTTCTCATCGTCGCTGCAACGTGCCGCTGAAACGGCGCAAGTGGTGCTGGCGGCGATGAAGCTGGACAAATTGACTGTACGCCACAGCTGGCGTTTGAATGAACGGCATTACGGTGCGCTGGAGGGAATGGGACGACTGGCGGCTGTGCGTAAATTTGGTCTCTGGCCTGTGCTGCGCACGCAAATACGGTATGACGGTGAACCGCCCAAATTGAGCACCGAAGATGCACGTTTTCCCGGCAATCAACCTCGGTATGCCGGTATTGATAAAACCGAATTGCCTCAAGGTGAAAGTCTTAAGCAGGCGGCGGAAAGACTGCAACCTTACTGGCGAAAGGTTATCCGGCCGCAAGTGGCGCAAGGCAAAAGCGTATTGATTGTTTCGCATAAAAATGTACTGCGTACACTCATGGGGCAGCTTGATCAGTTAACCGAGCGGCAGATCATGAAGCTGAAACTGGCGACGGGCAGGCCGGTAATTTATGAATTAAATCATGAG
>JADZAR010000003.1 GCA_020852475.1 Nitrosomonas sp. | reverse complement strand
TGCCGTCGCGAAAAGGTAGCGCCGTGGTAACAAATTCCGACCAGAGACTGTTAAATTCGGAATCAATGGCGATCTGGGCGCGATACGCCTGTGCGCCTTCCAGTGGTGCTGGATGGATAACAAGAGGAAGGCTTTCATAATAACGACTGGTCTCGGTCAAATCCGGCGCCTGTAGCAACTTTACGGGCGACGCTGGCGACGCGCCGATTGACGTAACAGTGCCAAAGCCACCCATCAAGGTGATGTTTTCTGAAACCGTGCTGACTTCGACAACGCCTTTCAGCACTTCGCTGACTGTGGCCGAATGTGAGTCAAGCGTACCGACACGAAAGTCGGTGCCTCTGACAGAGCTTATGGCAGAAGGCGTCTGAATCCGGAAGCGTGTGCCCGTTGACTTCTCAGGCACTGAATTTTCTGTACGTCCTTCTTCCAGCCGAATCAGCGTGTCCACCAGACCATAGTCGCCAAATATTTTTAGCGTGTCCAGGCGTACGGTACTGTTGTCCTGCACGCGCATGCGGGATTGATCGGCAAATTCAACGGTAATAAAAGAATCGTTCGCGCATTGAATGCTGTCCCCAGCCGTGAGCAGCATGTTTTGCGTAGCGGATAGAACAGTCTGGTCAGGGCGTATGATGCGGACTGTGCCGTGCACGTTGATGATCCGGGCTTGAACATCCTCTGTTACCTTTGTCCAGGCGACAGGAATACGTAGCCGGGTTCCGGGCGGGATCACATAGGGATTGTTGATCTGATTCAGTTGCTGCAGGCGCCTGACATAGTGAATGTCGGTGAGATGACGCTCGGTTATATTCCACAGGTTATCACCCGGTTTGACGGTATAAATCCATTCTTCAGCAGCCAGCGCGGAAAAAGCAAAACAAGTCAAAAAAAACGCGAACCAAGCGCGCTGCAAACCTTTTGAAATAATGCGCGAAAAGCAAGTTTGATTCATGGTTTAGTCTTCCTTGGCCGGGTTCAACGATTCGTTTTCGTTTATAAAAGGACTCTGTATGGATGATCCGAAGCATGTAATGCGATGTGGCAAACGGTAATACTAACCGGTAAGTTCAGCAACCTATTAATTGGAAATATCGACTTCGGTGCCAACCGGTACTTTCTCGAAAAGCGCCAATAAATCGTGGTTGGCGACACGAATACAACCAATGGAGCCGGGTTTTCCCATTTCCACGCTGTCCGGTGTGCCATGAATATAGATATACCGCCGCATGGTGTCAACCGAGCCAAGCCGGTTATAGCCGGGTTCGCATCCGGATAACCACAGAATGCGTGTCAGTATCCAATCCCGTTTGGGAAACTGTCTCCCTAGCGCTGGCGTATAGATTTCGCCGGTGGGACGGCGGCGGACGAAAACCGTATTGACAGGCTGTCCGGCGCCGATTTTTGCGCGAATGATGTGCCTGCCAAGCGGCGTACGGAAGCTGCCTTGTTGCTGACCTGTGCCGTTTCTTGCTGAAGAAATCAGGCACTGTTTAAGTATTGCGCCGTCGTCATCAGTTAATATAAGCCGTTGATCCGGAATGGTGATGTGTATTTTCATAATAAAGCACACCCATCGTTGAGTGCGTTGGGGATTTTGTTTACTTTCTGTTGTTTTCTGCGCTCGGTAAAAAAACATCTGAGCTGCCAGCTGGCTTCTTCGGCAAGAACGCCGCTGTGCACGTGCAAATGATGATTCAATTGCGTGTTACCAGGCAAATTGATGACGCTGCCGCAAACCCCGGTTTTGGGATCGGGCGCTGCGTAAACCAGACGCGCTACGCGGGCATGAAACAGTGCGCCGATACACATAAGACAAGGCTCCAGCGTGACATAAAGCGTACAGTTAAGCAGGCGGTAATTTCTCAGGTGACGTCCTGCATCACGCAGCGCCATAACTTCGGCATGCGCGGTTGGATCTTGCGATGATATGGGGCGGTTATAACCGCGACCGACAATTGTGTCATTGCGAACAATTATCGCGCCCACCGGTACTTCCCCCAATGTTTCGGCGATGGTGGCCTGTTCAAGCGCTGCGCGCATAAATTGTTTGTCTTTATCGCTGTTTGTCATTGATAAGATTGACTGCTTTCGGGTATGCTGATTTTACTTTTTATTGCATAGGCTTCCATCATAACGCATGTTTAATCAGGCAAAAAATCATTTATACACACTACGCGATCTGCTGCGTTTCGCAGTCAGTCAATTCAACCATGCCGGGCTGTTTTTTGGTCACGGATCGAATACAGCCTACGATGAAGCGGCGTATCTTATTCTGCATACACTGCATTTGCCGCTCGATCATCTGGATCCATTCCTGGATGCGCGTTTAACCAGCGCGGAGGTGACTCAGGTGCTCGATATTCTGGAGCGCCGGATTACCCAAAGGTTGCCGGCAGCCTATCTGACGCATGAGGCCTGGCTTGGCAGTTATTCGTTTTATGTCGATCAACGGGTGATCATCCCGCGGTCATTTATTGCCGAACTGCTGCAAAACCGGCTGGAGCCATGGATTACAGACGCCGCGGAAATTCATGCCGCGCTGGATTTATGTACCGGCTCCGGGTGCCTTGCAATAGTATTGGCGCATACATTTGAGCAGGCTGAAATTGACGCCGTCGATATATCCACTGATGCGCTGGCGGTTGCCAGTCGAAATATTGCGGACTATCAGTTACAGGAACGGGTATGCTTGATTCAATCGGATTTGTTTGCCGGATTGGCAGACAGACGCTACGACCTGATTATCAGCAATCCGCCTTATGTCAACGCAGAGTCGATGGCGGAATTGCCCGAAGAGTATCGCCATGAACCGGCGAACGCGTTGGCCAGCGGCGCCGACGGACTGGATGCAACACGGAAAATTCTGGCTGGCGCCGCCAGGCATTTGACCGATCAAGGCTTGCTTATCGTGGAAATCGGCCATAACCGCGATGCCGTGCTGTCTGCATATCCGCGAACACCGTTTACCTGGTTGGAAACAAGCGCAGGCGATGAATTTGTATTTCTATTGCGCCGTGATCAGCTCCCCGGTTGAGAGTCGCATGATTGAAAATCCGGCTCAACTCGTCTCGCCTTCGTTATGATCACTGTTTCCGGATTGCCTCCTGGCCAGCAAGGCGAGCATACGCCGGGTCTCTTTTTCATTCAGCTCCATCCATTGGCCGCGTTTGATGCGCGGCGGCAGATTGATCGGGCCAAAGCGTACACGCATCAGACGGCTGATTGTTACGCCAAGCGCTTCAAACATGCGCCGGACTTCGCGATTCCTGCCTTCTCTCAGCACAACGCGATACCAGTGATTGATACCTTCACCGCCTTCTTCGATGAGCAGATCGAATGACGCCATGCCATCGTTAAGCTGAACACCGGTGGTTAACTGCGTGATTTGCTCCGCAGTGAGTTCGCCGATAATGCGCACCGCATATTCGCGTTCCATTTCAAAACGCGGATGCATCAGACGGTTAGCCAGCGATCCATCGGTGGTGAAAACCAGCAGGCCACTGGTATTGAAATCCAGTCGCCCAATGGCTATCCACTTGGAAGATTTTAAATGAGGCAGTTTGTCAAATACGGTTGGACGGCCTTCCGGGTCGCTGCGGCTGACGATTTCACCTTCCGGTTTGTGGTATAGCAATACCTGCGGCAGGCGATCGGCAAAGTCAAAACGGATGACGCGTTTGCCGATCTGAACCCGGTCCTGTGCGCTGACGCGGGCACCTAGAACGGCTGTTCTGCCATTAATGCTGACACCGCCGGAAGCGATCAATGCTTCCATTTCGCGCCTGGAACCTAGTCCTTTTTGCGCCAGCAGTTTTTGCAGTTTGTACGTTACATCAGCCGGAGCGGCGTCCTGCTCGGCAGTAAGCGGTGTACGCAGCGGCATTTTTTTTCTGACCGATCTGTAGGTTTTGTTTGCGGGCATATAAATAAACAGGCAGTGTAGTTTTGCAGGCCGTTATTCAACGGCCCGTCAGCGTCAGAATGGCAGTTTAATGCCTGGCGGCAATCCCAGTCCGCCGGTCAGTTCGGCCATTTTTTCCTGTGTGGTCGATTCGACACGACGAACCGCGTCATTAAATGCGGCTGCGATTAAATCTTCCAGCATTTCCTTGTCATCGCCGTCGCCAACCAGACTGTCGTCGATTTTCACACTTTTGACATCATGACGGCAGGTCATGATTACTTTAACCATGCCGGCGCCCGACTGGCCTTCCACTTCAATCGTGGCCAGTTTTTCCTGCATTAGCCGCATATTCTCCTGTACCTGTTGCGCCTGTTTCATCATATTGGCAATATTGGCTTTCATGCTTTTTCTCCTTGAGTGGGTATGGGTTTAATGGAAGATTCTATGATTTTTGCGTCAAAACTGTCTACCAGATCCTGCACGATCGGATCTTTTTCAATGGCTGCGATTGCGTTGGCCTGCTTTTTCGCATTCTCCAGCTGCTGTAGCGTAACCGGCGTCATGCCGGTAAGGCTGCCGATCGAGAAGCTGAGTTTAACCGGTTTGCCGAAATAAGTATCGACCGCAGTTTGAATCGCGTTTTGATATTTCTTGTCGAGCAGGTGTTTATGCGCTTCGGGTGTCAACAGTTCAATCGTGTTATCGGTCATGTGTTTTGCTTCGCTGTGATGCGCAAGCATTTTGGCCATACCGATCAGTTTCAGCTGTTTAACCAGTTCCGGCCAGCTGTGCGGCGATGGTGCGGCTGTTCCGGCGTTCTCCGTTTGATTTGCGCCGGATTTTTGTGGTGTTGTTTCCGGCTTGCGGGATACATTCGTTCCGGCGGGCAGGATGCCGTTGTGCCGAACTGATGAAGGCGCACTGTGCTGTTGCGTTGATGAATCCATTAGTGAGGATTCATCCGGCATAAAGGTCAGCATGCGAATGAGCGTCATGGCAAAGCCGGTGTATTCATCCGGCGCCAGATACAGATCGCCGCGACCGTGCAGAGCAATCTGATAAAGCAACTGTATGTCTTCAGGTGAAAATGCTGCCGCCAGCTCTCGAATGCTGAGATATTCGGGTATGTCTTCGGTTATCGCGTCCGGTACGATTTGGGCCAGTGAGATACGGTGGAAAATGGTCGCGAGATCCTGTAACGCGGTATCAAACGAGAGGCATTGCGCTTCCATGTCAGCGGCGATGGATAACAGTCGCTTGCCGTCTTGTGCAAGCAGTGCGTCAAGCAGCTCATAAAGATAGCGATGATCAATGACGCCCAGCATTTCGCGTACTGTCGCTTCGATGACGCGACCTTCGCCAAACGCAATCGCCTGATCCAGAATGCTCAACGCGTCACGCATGCTGCCCTGGGCTGCGCGGGCGATCAGTTCCAGTGCGGCTGCCTCGGATGCGATGTTTTCCTGGATCAACAGGGTTTGCAGATATTCGGCGATCAGTGTTGCAGGGATCAGTTTGAGATTGAACTGCAAACAGCGGGAGAGTACGGTAACCGGGACTTTCTGCGGATCGGTGGTGGCCAGGATGAATTTGACATGTTCGGGGGGTTCTTCCAGCGTTTTCAACATGGCGTTGAATGCCGATTTGGACAACATGTGCACTTCATCAATGATGTAAACTTTGAAGCGTGCGCTGGCAGGCGCGTAAAGCGCGCTTTCCAGTAAATCGCGCATGTGATCGACTTGCGTGTTGGATGCCGCATCCAGTTCGATCAAATCGGCAAAATGACCACGGTCAATTTCCGTGCACGCCGCACAGCTACCGCAAGGTGTCGCGGTAATGCCTTTTTCGCAATTCAGTGCTTTGGCAAAAATGCGTGCAACGGTGGTTTTTCCTACACCGCGTGTGCCGGTGAAAAGATAGGCATGATGCAGGCGGTTTTGTTCCAGTGCGTTGGTTAGGGCCTTGACGACATGCGTCTGTCCGGTCAATCCGGAAAATGTTCTGGGCCGCCACTTGCGTGCAAGAACTTGTGATGGGGACACGTTTCTAAAAAATGAGGCGCTGAAGAAGTATTGTCAGTTAGTCAGTGAATCACGCGATACCGGAACTGGTGATGATTTTTTACAGTATCCGCCGGTAGCGTTGGAGGTGGCGAGCCGAACCCCCGGCACTTGCAGAAAGTAGCTGTGGCTGCTTCCTTCCGGACCTGACCAGGTTCACTACCGTGCAATGCGGGGAGGCCCGCCATTAATTTTTCGATGCACACCTGCATCAAGACCGCCCATTATACCAGTACGCGAACTGTAATAAAAACTGAATTTAGACGTGCGATCGATTTAACAGGATATCGAAAAATGTAACCGAGGCAGCCAGTGCAAAGCGGAAACAGGCAAAGAAACCGAGTGCATGTGTAATAAATGCGTCTTTGAGGCTGTTTTTAACGCCGCTGCGGCAGCACAGATACTGCTAAAATCGCAGTTTCCTTATCATCGCTGATAGGGTATTTATCACGATGATTGGCATTTACTGTAACCCGGTAGTTATTCCACACCGTTTCAATTCGTAGTGACTATATGACACATCATGCGCATGGTGTTCGCCTGATCAGACCGAGTGACGCTGCATCCTGGGCGTCCTGTCGCCGTCGCGCGTGGCTGGATATGCACCAGACCGCCGAATTTGAGGCGGATGCATTTGCCCGCCTGCTGTCTGACGCCGGACTGCGCCATGAACGCCGCATACTGAAGCAATTGCAGAACGAATATGACGTGCATCATGCTGATTCGTTCGAGCACACAACGATACTCATGCAGCAGGGCGTACCGGTCATCTATCAGGCGCGTTTGATGAATCCGGATGTAGGGCTTGTCGGTTTTCCGGATTTTTTGATCCGCCATGAGAGCGGCCGGTATCAGCCCGCAGACGCCAAACTGACGCAAAGCGAGAATAAAAAAGGATTGCAGATACAGCTGGGTTTGTATCGCCGCTTGCTGGAAACCGATTTGCCGGTGCTTGTATTTCTGGGCGACAATCGTACAGCCGTAATCGGTGATGAAATTGATGCGCAGGTCGATGCGTTTTTGACGGATATGCAGCAGCTGCGCAGACAGTCGGATCAACCCGCGGTGCGTTACAGTCACAGCAAGTGCCGGGCCTGTCCTTATTTTGAGCATTGCCGGCCACAGTTCATCAGCCAGGAGGATATTTCGCTGTTGCATGGCGTGCATGGCCGTTCGGCGGAACATCTGGCCGCATCAGGCATCCGTACCATATCACAACTCGCGGCGCACGATCCCGGAACGCTGCCGGATGTGCCGCATTTAGCCGGCATCAAGCGAAAACAGCGCGCGGTGCTGCAAGCGCAAGCCCATATCCAGAATGAGGTGTTTCAGTTGAGTGGCATTGATTTGCCGAAGGGCAACTGGATACACTTTGATATCGAGGATAATCCGCTCACTGCAACGCGTGAGCGGCATGTTTATCTCTGGGGCCTGCTTGTGCCACCTTATACGCCTGATGATTTCGATTATGTCTGGACTGATCATGAGCACGAGGATTACGCGGGCTGGCTGGCGTTTCTGCAAAAGATTGAGCACTATCGCAACGCTTTTTCACCGATTATTCTGGCGCATTATTCCAATCATGAAAAAGCGGTGATAAAGCAGTATGCGCAGCGCTATAACATGACCGAACAGGCCACCGTGCAATGGCTGCTTGGCAAAACGCATGGTGATAACCGTGGCCCGATGTTTGATCTGCAGAAAGCGGTGCAGGACAATCTTGTGTTGCCGCTGCAGGGCTATGGCCTGAAGGATATCTGCAAGCATCCGGCATTGGTCAACTTCCAGTGGGAGGATGAAACTTCCGGTTCGCAGTGGTCGATTGTGCAGTTTAATCGCTTTCTGGCCGAAGCCGATCCGGCTGAAAAGCAACGGTTAAAATCCGCGCTGCTGCGTTATAACCGTGACGACGTCACCGCAACGCATCGGCTGGAGCAATGGCTGCGCAGCCGGTTTATGTCGTAGTGCTGCACCACTATGAAATATCCTGCATCAACGGGTCGGCGATACCCAACACATGAATGGCCGCGAGCGTGATAATACCTGTAACAACCAGATAATACAGCGTCGGCAGAATGGTCATGCGAATGACTCTTCCTTCCTGTCCTGACAGTCCGACCGTGGCGGATGCGGCGACAATATTGTGTATGGCGATCATATTGCCCGCGGCCGCACCGGCGGCCTGCGCGGCAACCAGCCATGCGCCCGATACGCCGACCAGTTGCGCGGTGTCAAACTGGAATTGCGCCAGCATGAGATTGGAGACCGTGTTTGAACCGGCGATGAATGCACCCAGCGCGCCAACCGCGGGAGCAAAAAAAGGATAAACCATACCGAAAGTATCGGCAACCCATTGCGCCATGACTTGCGGCATGGCGGGGATATCCGCAGCATTGACGCCCGAATTGATCAGGGTGCGCACCATGGGTATCGTGAAAATCAAGACAAAACCGGCGCTCAGCAGTGTATGCAGTGATTCCCGGGCGGCTGCCCGCAGCTCGCGGTATGCCATGCGATGTAGCAGAACCGTGGCCAGCGCGGTCAGCACCATGATGCCGCCCGGCAGGTACAGAAACTGAATACCGCCGGAAATGCCGTCCTCGCCCAGTATCGTATTCCAGTTGAATGCTAAATGTTGGCTCAGAAAATGTTTGATGTCACTGTTGATCCGCGATACGACCAGCGTCAGTGCCAGCAGGGCGTACGGCAACCAGGCCAGCGCAATGGAAACCGCCGGTCTGGCCGTGCATTTTTCCAGTTTGATTTCAATACTGCCCATCCATTCGGCAGGCCAGTTTTCGGGCGCGGAAAAATCCCAGCGTCGCCGGGGTATCAAAAAGCCAAGGCGCGCTGCCGGTACAACAATGGCGAGCCCGATTAAAGCGCCGATAATCGAGGGAAATTCCGGGCCCAGAAATATGCCGGCCAGCGCGTAGGGCACTACAAACGCAGCTCCGGCAAAAAGCGCGAAAGGCAGAATTGTCAGGCCTTCCGTCCAAGATCTGTTTTTGCCGAAAAAACGGGTCAGCATCATGCAGATCAGCAGTGGCATTAAAATCCCGGCAAGCGCATGGATGACGGCGACTTCGCTGGTAATCAAGCGGTAAAAGGTATCCCAGTTGGAACCTTCGACGATCAGTCTTTCGGTGATACCCTCATAATCCAGTCCGCTGGCAACACCCACAACGATCGGTGTGCCGACGGCGCCGAACGACACCGGCGTGGACTGCACCAGCATTCCGGCCATGACCGCCGCCATCGCCGGAAAACCCAGTGCGACCAGCAGCGGGGCGACGATCGCCGCGGGCGTGCCGAAACCCGAAGCGCCTTCGATGAAACAACCGAATAACCATGCTACGATAATCACCTGTACGCGGCGATCCGGACTGATTTCGGCAAAGCTGCCGCGGATTGCGCTGATCGCGCCGGAATGCTTGAGCGTATTGAGCAGCAGGATTGCGCCAAAGATAATCCATAAAATGGCGCCGGTTAAAATCAGCCCCTGCAGTATTGATGCCAGTACCCGGTTGAACGGCATTTGCCAGACATACAGCGCAATAACCGTTGTCACGGCAAATACCAACGGCATTGCGCGCCGCGCCGGCCAGTTGAAACCGGCCAGTAACAGCGCGGCGAGCAGCAGTGGCAGAAAAGCCAGAAATGGATAAAGAATCGGGTGCATGATTTCAAATCCCGGGAGAATACCTGAACGTGAATAACCGTGTTGTATCAGAAAAACCGCAGGCGGTGTATTTTTACGGCACTTGCCTGATTGATTTGTTTTATCCGCAGGCTGGAATCGGCGCGATTGAATTGTTGCGGCGCGAGGGAGTGTCGGTTATTTATCCGCAAAGCCAGACCTGTTGCGGGCAACCGGCCTGGAACTCGGGCTATCGTGACGAAGCGCTTGCCGTGGCGCGGCGTCAGCTTGCGTTGTTCCCCCGGCCGATTCCGCTCGTTATTCCTTCGGCCTCCTGCGCCGGGATGATGAAAATGCATTATCCGGCATTGTTTCGCGATCAATCCGATGAAGCCACCGCGCTGAATGTGGCCGGGCGGGTTTATGAGTTGACGGCATTTCTGGTGGACGTGCTTGACATCCGCCTGACAGACCTGGGCGATCCGGTCAGCGTGGTTGTGCACACTTCATGCTCGGCGCGTCGCGAATTGGGCGTGGGAGACAAACTACATACTTTGTTGCGGCAATTGCATAATGTCGAGATACTGGAACCGGAAAACAGCGCCGAATGTTGCGGTTTCGGCGGCACATTCGCCGTCAAGCAGCCGGAAATTTCCGCCGCCATGGCGCTGGATAAAGCCGCTACCGTGCGCGCCACGGGCGCGCAGCGGCTGGTCAGCCAGGATTGCGGTTGCCTGATGAATATTGGCGACGTTATAGAGAAACAGAATCAGGTAATGCCAAGGCAGCATATTGCGGAATTGCTCTGGGAAAGAACAAAAAATTAGGAATGGGATAGCGATGAGCACGGAATTTCGCAGTAATGTTGCCCATGCACTGAAACAGGATGCGGTGCAGACGCATCTCAGAACGGTGGTCGACCGGCTCAGGGCGCACCGGCAGGGCGCACTGAGCGATGATGCCGCGTTTGAACAATTACGCAATCGATGTGAAGCGATACGCGCCGATGCGATACGCCGGTTGCCGGATCTTCTGGAGCAATTCGAAAGCAACGCGCAGCGCAACGGGATACAGGTGCATTGGGCCGAGACGACGCTACAGGCGAATCAGATCGTGCTCGGCATCATGCAGCAGCATCGCGCGACGTTTCTCGTCAAAGGCAAATCAATGGTTTCTGAAGAAATGGGCGTCAACGCATTTCTCCAATCGCACGGCATCGATTGTCTGGAAACTGATCTGGGTGAGTTTATTGTGCAATTGGCCGATGAAAAGCCGGCGCATATCATCGTACCGGCGATTCACAAAAAACGCAGGGAAATTGCCCGGCTGATACACGGGCATTTTCCCGGATTGCCCTATAACGAGGATATCGAGACGCTGGCGCAAAGTGTCAGGCATTTTATGCGCGACAAATTCCGTGCCGCGCCCGTTGGATTGACCGGGGTGAATTTCATGGTTGCGGAAACCGGCACGCTGTGTCTGGTTGAAAACGAAGGCAACGGACGCCTGTGTTCCACGCTGCCGCCAGTGCATATCGCGGTCACCGGCATCGAAAAAGTGATCGCACGCCTCGACGATTTGCCGCCGCTGCTCAATCTGCTGACCCGCTCCGCCACCGGCCAGCCGATAACCGCTTATGTCAACATGATCAACAGTCCGCGCAGGCCGGATGACAAGGACGGCCCGGATGAAGTGCACCTGATTCTGCTGGACAACGGCCGTTCGCGAATCGCCGGCGATCCTGAGCTGCTGGAAACGCTGCACTGCATCCGCTGCGGCGCATGCATTAATCATTGCCCCGTGTATCGTCAGATCGGCGGACATGCGTATGGCACTGTGATTCCCGGCCCGATCGGCGCGATTCTCGAACCGCAAAAACAGGGATTCAATGCCGCCGCCGGTGAATTGCCCCAGGCATCGACACTCTGCGGCGCATGCGCTGAAGTATGTCCGGTTCGTATCCCGATTCCCGCAATCATCAACCGGCTGCGCTGGGAAAGCGTACGCAAAAACCAGCAGAGCCAAAACAGCAGACCGGTTGTTCCCGGTGCAGGCAGCGGGCGCAAGCCGCTGGAAGCGCTGATCTGGAAAATCTGGGCCTGGTGCTGCACGCATCCGGGTATTTACAACCGGCTAACGAAGCTTGCCACCCGTCTGCGCAACCGTTTACCAGCCGACATGGGCGTCTGGACGGCGGTGCGTAAAGCGCCGAAACCGGCTCAAGCGACTTTGCACGAACACCTTCGCACAATGAACATCGATCATGAATGATGCCCGCAAAACCATTCTTGACCGGCTGCGCTTAGCGCATTGTCCGGATTCCACGCCTGTAAAATGCGATGATCAAAACGATCCTGTCGATTCTGTGTTGGGATCGGACGAAAGAATAGACTGCTTCATCAATCGCATGCGCGCCGTTCGCACCGAAGTGCATGACGCATCCCACGATTCATGGCTGGATATTCTGCATGGTGTTTGCCAGGCCAGATCATTGAACAATCTGCTGGTATCTCCGCACACCCGCTGGGGCGCGATGATTTATGCGGAAATCCGCAGATTTCCAGCGCTTAAGGATTATTCCCAGACTATCGAAGACTGGAAACCCGAACTGTTTACCGCAGTCGATGCCGCCGTGACTGGCGCTTACGGCGGCATTGCGGAAACCGGCACCGTGATCCTGTGGCCTGATGCGCATGAACCGCGCGCCATGTCGCTGGTTCCGCCGATACATGTTGTGCTACTGGAAAAAAGCCGGATTTATAATAGCTTGACTGAAGCGATGCGGATACAAAACTGGACGCTGACCGGCATGCCGTCGAATGTCATACTGCTATCCGGCCCGTCCAAATCGGCAGATATCGAACAAACAATGACCTACGGCGTGCATGGGCCGAAGGAATTGATCGTGATACTGATGTGAGTGTTGCTTACCGTTTCCTGAGAAAAAAAACGAATTCCTGATCGGTTTCCGACATCGACAGCAAGGCATTGCCGGTTTGTTCGGCAAAAACCTGAAAATCAATCACGGCGCCCGGGTCGGTGGCGATAATTTTCAATATCTGGCCCTGCGTCATATTGGCCAGTGATTGTTTGGTGCGCAGTATGGGGAGCGGACAGACCAGTCCGCGCGCGTCGAGCTCTGAATCAAATTGCTGCATTGTTGTGTGTTTGTGGTTGAAAGCGGTTGAGAAAAATTTTCAACTGCGATTTTAATCGCATTTCAAATCCGCGTGTATGGGGGCGTTCTGATTTTTATTGTGATGGTGTGAAGAGAACAAGAAGTGAGACCAGGCTGATGCGCTGTTAAAACCCGTTGCCGGTCTGTCGTTATAGGTAACGTTTTTCTTGACGACCGGGTCAATGAGACATTTTATGTTTGACCCTCTTTCGACACATGCTGTAAAACACTGTAAATGAGGTTAACATGGAACAAGCGATAGTTATGACAAAACAGCCTTCACTGTTGAAATCGAAATTCAAAGCGGCCGGAATTCATCTGGGTATAAGCAGTATTATTTTCCTGGTTCTGGCGTACTTTATAATTTTTCGCTGGTATCCCTGGCCTTACTTTACCGCGGATGGCGGATGGCAGGGGATACGGATCATCGCGCTGATTGATCTTGTTCTGGGGCCGTTGCTGACCTTAATCATTTTTAATCCCGCGAAATCCCTGCGCGAGATTCGTTTTGATCTCGGTGTAATCGGCCTGTTGCAGGTCAGCGCGTTGATCTGGGGGATTTATACCGTGCACAACGAAAGAACCGCGGCGATTGTACACTGGGATGGTGAATTTTATGCCGTTTCAGCCAAAGTCTATAAAGAGCAGGGCACGTCGCTCGACAGCCTGACGCAATTCAGTGACGCGCATCCGCCGCTGATTTATGCGCACCGCTCGACGGATGTCTCGACCTTAACCGAAGTATTGCGACTGATAACCGAAGAAAAACAGGCGCCTTTTGAGCAGTTGCATATTTATCGGCCATTCAAGGCATCCAAGGACGTCATATTTGCGCATACACTGGACATTGACGCCATTGTATCGGTCAACGAAGACATGCGGAGCGAATTGCACCGCTTTTTGGCCAGCTCGGGCGGTGAACAGGATGATTATTTCTATATGCCGTTGAACGCGCGCTATCATAATGTGATCCTGATTTTTTCCGCAAGCGGCGATGTGCTGGGCAGCCTGAACGCGCCATACAAAAAATGACATAACCGGATGTGAGCGGATTATTGCTGTCCTGTTCGGCTGTCAGAACCGGTTTGAGCGGGCAGCATCCCTTTGACCCGATGAAAAAGCTTGGATTTGTCTTTCAGGTCTGTGCCATAATTTTTATGACGCTAATCATTCAAAGTTTTAAATAAAAACTTTTATCATGCTGAAACACCTGCCGAATTGTCTGACCATTTCCCGGATAATTCTGGCGTTTATTTTTCCGTTTGCGCCCGAGCACTATCGTCTGGTTATTGTGCTTGTTGCACTGGCAACCGAGTATCTGGACGGCGCGCTGAGCCGCTGGCTTAACTGGGGCAGTCCGCTGGGCGCGTTGCTGGATCCGGTCGCGGACAAGTGCTTTGTACTGGCTGTTGCGCTTGTGATGTTCGTGGAAACCGAGATTGCATGGTGGCAGTTCCTGCTGTTCGGCGCGCGCGAAATTGCCGTGTTCTGCGGTGCATCGTTCATCGCCTGGGAAAAAAACTGGCGCGCTTTTTTTAACGTGGTTCCCAGAATTCCAGGCAAAGTCGCCACGGTATTTCAGTTTCTGGTGTTTTTGTGTTTTGTCGGGCTGGAAGCCATTCCGCAGTGGCTGCTGATTCTTGCCATAATTTCCAGTGTGCTGTCGGCAATCGATTACACCTTCCTGTTTTTCAAAAATAACTTCTATCGTGCGATGAAAAACCAGGCGTAACATACTCCGTTCTGGTGATGTCATGAATAAAGTCGTTATCTGGGTTTGGCAAATTCCAGCAAATCCGTAATCAGTTGATGGAATTCCTGCTTTAATGCATCATCATTGCGCGCGCCCGGTGTCGCTGCGGATGAATCGGCTGAGGACTGCGTATCGGTTGCGTGTCTTTCACTGCCCATACTTCGGCAGAAGTCACAATATTTATTCCACGCCATGTTATAGTCCCGCAGTTGTTTTTGCGGAATAAAAACCCGCAAGACTTCGAAATGATGCTGCATTTCCGGCAAGCGGGAGCATAAGTAACTGCTGATGTTTTCCGGCCAGCGCGTAACCGTGGGATACAGGCCCGGTAAATCTTCCTCGAACATGGCGCGGAAATTTTCCATTGCGACTTCGCGCCGCTTGCGATTAACCATCTCGATGACCAACGAGACAAGGCCCACGAATCCCAGCAGGAAAAAGGGCCACAACGGAACATTAATGAAATACTTGGAAATTTGATCGATATAGTCTTCCAAAATAACCTCTAT
>JADZAR010000002.1 GCA_020852475.1 Nitrosomonas sp. | reverse complement strand
GCCGATATTCTTCCCGATAAAACCCAGCATAGTGCAGCTTGCTTTCTCACAAGCACTGTTGCTCAATGTCCTTACCAGATCGACTATGCTTATTCTGACAACGGCAAAGAATTTAAAGGAACTGACGGCCATGCTTTCATCAAGGCTTGTAGGCAACACGGTATCGGTCAGAAGTTTACTCGTGTCAATCGTCCGCAAACCAACGGTAAAGCTGAGCGGGTTATCCGCACACTGATGGATATGTGGCACAGCAAGATTCACTTTAGAGACTGCGCCGATCGACGCATTCAGCTTCTCCGTTTCATTAACTTCTACAATACCGTTAAGCCTCATAAGAGTTTGAATAATGCCACCCCTTATGAAATACTCAACGCTTATTTCTATCAACCTCTCTGTAAACAACCCTGAGATTTCTTACAATTAATAGATTTAAAAGGAAAAAATATGAAAGCAAATGCAATAGGTATAAATCATGTGGCATTAGAAGTTGGGGATATAGAGGAAGCCATAAAATTCTATAGCGATTTCTTGAATTTCGAAGTTCATGAAAAAAATGAGATGCAAGCATCTATTTATTTTGGAGATCAATTTATCAATTTCATAAAAAATGATAATAGACAAGCCGATCAAAAGCGTCATGTTGGCATAGCAGTGGACAATAAGGAATTGGTAAAACAAACACTTGAACATATGCGCGTTAAACTTCTAAGTGGCTCTTTTCTAGATTTTCTTGATCCTTGGGGAAATCGTATTGAAATAACGACGTATAGCAAGATTCAATACACTAAAGCTGATCATGTATTACGGGGAATGGGTCTGGGTCATCTTAAAAAAACTGAAGAAGCGCTTGCAGAATTGAATGCAAAAGGTTTAGGGCCTACTCAATGCGATAATAGTTAACTTAGAAACAAACCAATGTTGATAATGACTTCAGAAGGGCTTTATTGTCCACTTAGCGATTTTCACATAGACCCAAAAAGGAAAAGTGAATGATGCGGTCATAACCAAGTACATAGCAACCACGCACGAAAAAAAACAGCTACATATTATTGCAGTGACCCGATTGAGATCGCTGCCCTATAATATACTGCTATTCGAATCTGCAATCGTGGACGTAGCAATGGATAAATCTATTTCTATAATCAGTAGGTCGTATCGTTCCGCAGCAAATTCATGCTATCTCAGAATGGGAGAACAGCTTTAAGCCAGAATGCGGTTCCATCAGCGCGATTCCTGACTGCCCCATCTATTTGGTATTTACCGGTAATGAACCATCCCCGTCCACTATCGTAACGCATTGACGGACCTATCGCATAAGCACGTCCCTTATTGTTTGTAACCGATTCACTATTTTGGGAATCACTGGTTACCTGCCAGTAAGCATAACCACCGATACCTAATACCCAACCTCTTCCCACCCCCCAACCTAGGGTATAGTCAATAATAAGCTCTTGTCCGGATAGGTAGTTTGTATCTTTATTTTGGAGATTATATGTCCACATCGCCTTGATACCCATATTCAAGCCGATTGGATCAATACGAGTAATGCCAAGCACAGGTTGAATTGCCCAGTAATTTCGGCCAATATTTGCAATGTTATCCTTATGATAATTTCCAGTTGGAGCAAACAAATCAAGCGCAGCCACGCTATGTAATTTATTACTAAGCTGCCAGCCTAATACTCCTCCTATCGTCATATCCCCGATACCTGCTTTATTTTGAGAAACTTCCGGAGCAACCTTAACATTGAGGTTCACAATAGGCATAATCGTGTGAAAACCTAATGAGGCTCCCATAATTTTTACTGGTGTGATCCATACAATTCGAGGAACAATAGCGCTGGCAGTCACCTTAAAAGACGGGTGTGATACAACATCTCCCTCATTACCACGAATTTTATCAGCACTGTAATGCCGTCCCCACAGCATCCCGTAAACCCCGGGTTTAGGTAACGCACAACAGATATATTCCTCAGCCCCAAGCGGATAAATACTGCCTCCGCCCTCAGTAGCAAGTGCTGCACCAGTCTTACTTACTATTACCAGTACAAAAAGTGTGTGCCTATAGATCGTCATTAAGATAGATCAAGGTGACATTTCTGCACTTCCAGATATGAATCACCATTGAATAATTATTGCTACACAATTTATTACTAGGCGGTTAAGAAAAGTGAGCACAAAAGATCAAATAATTGTTACTCTTAGATCAAGTTATAAAGAATCTATTTCCACATTATTAAAGGATTTGCGCGCAAATATAGCTTAAAACATAGATTCCGGTTTATTGTTACAGAAGGGGTAACAACCATTAATACCAGATGCCATCATCACCTTCTTCTAGGCATGATCCATTAGCATCCAGACCGAATGGACACTCTATTTTTTCACCAGCAAGTTTTTTTTCATAATTTTCCCTTTCTCTTTCATTAATCGTCACCGTAGGACGACCACACGCAGCTATCAGCATAACTAACAGAGCAATAGTAACTACGTTGATAATATGCCTCATAAAATACCTCCATATAAACTTTATAGAAACCTTTCTTTTTGCCAGTCAGAGATGAATTTATCCCATGAGATTAATAGGTTATGGATGCAAGTATCGAACCTTCTGCTGGACAGGACCGATTCAGCGAAGGATGTGCATTATTTAGTCCGACTTGGTACTGGTGTAATAGAGCAAACTCCAACAAGGTCAACATAAAGCCGATCGGCTCAATGTTCTCCCATTTTTTAAAATTCTCATGCAATTATTCATGATGATTTCACTAAATTTTTCGATGTAGAATTGTCTACTGCTTCTTATATAGAATAAAGACTGATTTCTGGATAAGATTGCTCCAATAATGGAGCAATCAATATGGAATTTCTGAATGACATGGCCTTGTTCGTGGAAGTTGTCAAGGCCAGGAGTTTTCGGGGGGCTGCCGATATTATCGGAATGCCGAACTCAACCCTATCGCGTCGGATCAGTGCACTGGAGAAGACGATCGGATTGCGTCTTTTGCATCGTACAACGCGCAGGATCACATTAACGGAGGCTGGTCAGATTTATTTTGAGCGCTGTAAACGTATCGTTGATGAAGCCAAACTCGCGCACGAGCAACTCGGCGAAATGCTCGAACAGCCCAGTGGCGTGCTACGCGCTTCGTTACCTGTAGATTTTGCCGTGACCTATATGGCACCATTGATCGCCGAATTTGCGAGGCTCTATCCGGGCATCGTCTTCGATTTCGATCTAACATCACGACGGGCCGATCTGGTGAGTGAACCTTTCGATGTAGCAATCCGCATCGGAGAACCGGAGAACTCGCAATTGATCGCACGTCCATTGGGCGTTCTCCCTGTGTACCTATACGCCTCGCCTCGTTATCTTGACCGCTCGGGAGAGCCTGCCGAGCCTGCCGATCTGGCGCACCATGAGTGTCTGGGCATCAAGAAGAGTAATACGTGGACACTACACAATGAGGCACGCACCACCGAAGTTTCTATTGGTAGCCGATTCAAGCTCAACAGTGTCGGGATGATTTGCCGCTTGGCAGCGCTCGATATGGGCATCATCATGATGTGGGAAAAAATTGTCGCTGATGATCTTGCCAGTGGACGATTGTGTCGCGTACTACCTCAATGGCATGGGACTCCGGTATCTGTCTACGCCGTTACGGAAACTCGGTTACTACCCGCAAAAACACAGCACTTCATTAAATTCCTGCAGAAACATTTAAGTAAGGTTTAACAGGAAGCCAAAATGAAAGCTCCGCTGGCTGCAGATTGCAATGTAAAACATTAGCTTGCGCCCTAGTCAGCGCCGACTGGACAAAATCGTGTGATTATGTAAGAGAGTATTTAATATTAGAAGGGAATTTCTACTGAAGCTCGCTACTAATATAATATCATTGTCGCATATTAGTATAGTTACTACTTTCTTACTTTCGCGTACAGCTTTAAGAAAACTCTAAGAATAAAACGTGACATATCTGACGATTATTGGCGAGTGTTGGCGAGCACTAGCGGGTATATTATTAATAAAAACAGTTAATTAAAATACCCGTTAATCCGCAGGTCCCAGGTTCTAGCCCTGGTCTGGGAGCCGTCCATCGCTTGGATTTTTATCACCGCTGGCAATGTCCGCTTTCAAGCCGAGCCGGGGTGACCACAACAGCGCAGTAAAGATAAAACCTGTATCAGAAGCAACTATCCAGGCACTGATAGTTTGACTGCCGACATGGCCAATCTGAAACACCGCTTCCAGGTTCCAACCCCAATTCTTTGCAGAACCGAAAAGCCGTGTGCCGAAAGAATGCCTGTGTTCCCGTCCCTGCGCCGCTGCAAACCGACCTTGATCTCTTTCATAACCTAGCCAGTAGAGATGCCCCGTGTTGAAAACGGCACTCGGCTTGTCGCACATCGTGCCGCAGGAGATGCGGGAAATCGTGCTGCGCTTGATGGGCAAGCTGGACATGGCACTGGGACTATTCCGAAACACGACGGCTGTTGGTTGAGTTTCTCGCTGAACTGATCAAGCGATTGAATGGTCCATTCGTGATGGCACATTTACAATTAAAACAATTACTGGAAGCATCACAATGGGTCGATGTATATATTGCCAAAAAACATTTGACTTTAATACTAATGGCTTAACGCATATCGGAATAGTACCGGACATGTTGGACGATTTTCAGTCCATGGATATGACTCCATCAGATTTCGATCCAATTCTTGATTCCGCAACTGCATATGTTCGGCTTTGGAAGTATGCAAAGAAAACTTCAAATAATCAAATCAATAGAGACTCAATGGCTGTCACAGATGGGCGATTAGATGTTGTATCCGGGTGCAATCAGTTGTTGATGGGCACGGGATCGCAGTTAAGGGCTCAAGATGATATCACTGCAGGACGGCAAATTCGACTTTCCCCAAGATTTAAGCATCTTTCTTTGTTAGCCTACCTTTTGTGGTATAGGGCTGAATGGTAAACTATGCCTAAAGTGTTAGCATTCCGTGATTGGCTATTGCTGAGTACCAAACAATCAAAATATAAGCTCATAAAAATTGTCTAAAACTAATTATTTTCTATTGAACTAATAGCTTTTTGGCATTGAAAATATTGTAGGACTTGATGAAGCAAAAGTAACTTCTGAAGTTAAAATGAAATCAATAATATAATTATATTATCTATCTAGTAAGCCATGTATTGTCTTGAACTTAAAATTCCACCGGCTGTGTTGGTTCTCTTGTTTACTGTAGTCATGTGGTCTGTTTCATTGATGAGTCCATGGACGGTGATTCAAATTCCGGACAAGGAATTGGTAGCAGGAGCATTATGGCTAATGGGTTTTGTATTAATCATTGTCGCTGCGGTGGAATTTATTTCAGCAAAAACAACAGCAAACCCATTAACTCCTGGATTAGCCACTTCGATAGTCACCACAGGTGTTTATAGATTGAGCCGAAATCCCATGTATGTCGGATTTTTGTTGATGCTTGCGGCATGGGGTGTATTTTTAGCAAATGTCCTGTCTGTTTTGTTGTTACCGCTGTTTGTTGTGTATTTAAATCGATTTCAGATTATTCCAGAAGAAAATGCCCTGTTGGCTAAATTTGGCGATGGCTATGCCAGATATTTGAAATCGGTTTGTCGATGGGTATAATTTTTCATATGCAACTTATAAAAGGGGTCGACGAGAATCTGGCGGTTTTGATTTATACGCTATTTGGATGAATAGTGTTGATCTGGAAATGAGTCCTACTCCTTGAAGGTAATTTAATATATCAAGACTGTTAACCGAAGTCGTTATATTCACATTGTGCTGAGTCTCAAAATTGCCTCACTATCTCAAATATGTGCCCATTTCTCGGTCGTAATGGAAAAGATCATCCGTGAGATTAATGGCACACCTTGCATTTATGTTTTGTAATAGATTAAATAAAGTTGATAGGTATTTTTAAATACGCAACCCCATTTTCTTCGGCTACCGGTAATTTTCCGGCCCTAATGTTTACCTGTAATGAAGGTAGTAGCAAAGTAGGCATCTCTAGCGTAGCATCGCGTTTGTTGCGCATCATGACAAATTCATTTTCGCTGACGCCGTCACGGATATGAATATTATGCGTGCGTTGTTGTGCAACTGTGCTTTCCCACGCGGGGGAGCGGCTGGCAGGCGGGTAATCATGGCACATCAATAACTTTTTTTCCGGTGAAAAAGCCAGCAATTTTTGGATAGATCTGAATAACTGATGTGCATCTCCTCCCGGAAAGTCGGCACGAGCAGTACCAATATCCGGCATGAAAAGTGTATCACCTACAAAGATGATATTGTCGAATTGATAAGCCATGTCAGCGGGCGCTGTGACCTGATACGGAGATAGCTTTAGCTGTCAATTTGCCAATCTGAAATAATTCGCCATCAGTAAACAAGTGATCAAAATCATGACCATCTGGAATAAATTCTTCATCTAAGTTAAAGATTTCTTTGAAAGTTTTTTGAATGATAGAAATATTATTGCCAATAGCAGTTTTGCCGCCCAGTTTTTTCTTAAGATAATCTGCAGATGATAAGTGATCTGCATGCGCATGTGTTTCAAGCATCCAAGCCACAGACAATTGTTGTTGGTTAACAAATTCAATCAGTTTATCGGCTGAGCGGGTGCTTGTTCTACTTGATTTGGGTTCGTAGTCCAGAACTGGATCGATAATAGCGCAACTTCCTTTTCGCTCATCAAAAACAATGTAGCTTATCGTCCATGTTGCTGAATCAAAGAATGCTTTAATATGGGGTATCATTTTTGATTACCTGCTAGAAAGTGGAGGATGAATGAGATTACTAACTAAAAAATGCATTCCAAACCACTTTTACGATCAAGCCAATTGCAACACTAATTGCCAAAATGGCAAAACTTTGCTGCAATCTATGTTCTGCAAAACGATCAGCGAATAATCTGCCAACCAACATTCCTGCGATAGTTCCACCACAAAAAGGAAAAGCAATCGACCATTTCAGGGTGCCAATGAATATTGCTGAAACAACACCAGCCAGGGAAACCAATGCAATAATGGCGAGTGATGTGGCCAATATGAATGACGTATTAAGATTGGTAACTTTCTTGAGTGTCGGTACGATCACGAATCCACCACCTACACCCAGTAAGCCTGACAGAAAACCTGCCATCGTGCCTGAGAATGCTAATGCTCTAAAGCAAGGGATGTTCCAAACCAAACGTTCGCCGATTTCATCCAACCAGCAAGGTGGATCAGCCATTATTCTTACGTCATTTTCATGCAGGCTTTGGTGAAACATGCGAATAGCAACATAAATTAACACACAAGCAAACAACAAGGTCAGCGGTGCGTTTGGCAATTGCTGTGCAGCCCATATGCCTATTGGAGCGGTCAATGCACCCATCGCCGCGATCAGACTGGCTGCCCGATATCTGACAATTTTTTGTTTGAATGCTAACAATGCCCCGATTGCTGCTGACAAGCCGACCGCAAGCAAACCAACGGGAGCAGCTTCTGCAACTGTAAGATGCAAGCTGAACATGAGCAGCGGCACCGCGATGATGGCTCCACCTGCTCCTGTCAGCGCAAGCACGATACCTATGAATGAGCCCAGCAAGATGCTGATTAGACTTGGCCATGTTACTTAGCTTACACTTGTTGAACGAGTGAACCATTCACGGCCTTTCAACATGCCATTCCAGTATAACCAGGGGAATAATTTCGTTTTGAGAAACCACGCAAATCGGCTTGGCACGGTCGGACTGAGCGAGAAAGTGGGCAACAATTTACCGCCAAAACCAAATTCGGCCAATACCACCTTGCCATTTTCTACCGTGAGAGGACAAGCGCCATAACCATCATAACTATTGCAAAGCTCCCTGCCTTCTTTGGCTGCCTGGAGATTCTCCGCTACTATAACGATTTGCTTTCTGGCCGCGGCGGCCGTTTTGGCATTAGGCGAAGAACAAACATCTCCCAAGGAAAAGATGTTAGCGTAACGCGGGTGCTGCAATGTTTTGGGATTAACCTCACAAAATCCCGAAGCATCGGCCAATGGGCTTTTACTGATGAAGTCTGGTGCAACCTGAGGCGGTACCACGTGCAGCATATCGAACGGTTTTTCTATACGCGTAACATTTCCCTCGCTATCCTCAATGTCGAAGCTGGCTATTTTTTTGGCGCCCTCGACCTTTACCAGATTGGAATTGAACACCACTTTTGCGTGATAACGTTTCACATATTCCATCAATGGTGGAACAAAGTCAGCTACACCAAACAATACTGCACCAGCCGTATTAAATTCGACTTCGATATCCTCCAACATATGATGGCGCAACCAATAATCAGATGAAAGATACATGGCCTTTTGAGGAGCACCAGCACATTTTATCGGCATGGGTGGTTGCGTAAACAAGGCCCTGCCGCTTTTGAGATTTTTCGTGAGATGCCAAGTATAAGGCGCCAAATCAGAATGATAGTTAGATGTGACGCCATTTTTGCCGAGTGTTTCCTCCAACCCCTCGATTTTCTCCCAGGCCAAACGTATACCTGGACAAACAATCAATTGCCTATAGCCAATTGATCGGCCATCTGCCAGATTAACTAGATTGTTGTCCGGTTCAAATCCAATCGCTGCTGCTCGTATCCATTCAACCTTCGGCGGAATGACATCCGCCATGTTTCGCACTGTTCGTGCCATGTCATAAGCGCCACCACCGACTAGTGTCCAGGCAGGTTGATAATAATGTTTATCGCAAAGCTCGACGATCGCGATGCGAAGAGCAGGTCTGCGGCGCAAGAGACTAGCCGTCACTCCGATTCCTGCTGCGCCACCACCTATCACGACGATATCAAACGAATTACCCCAATTACAAGCTGCTGTCACTGAAATTGATTTATCTCGGGATGTGTGTGGAATGCGAATTGTTTCAAGCGCATCACCTGTCCAACTACAGGCTGCTGTGACAGATTCTTCCCCATCTTCGGATATTTTCTTTTGCTTATTCAGTTCATATAGTGCTCTAGCTCGATTGCCGGTATTACAAAATGCAAGGATTGGTCCGGGAAATTCAATCAGTAATTTGTTGAATGATTCAATCTTTCTGGTGGAGATTGGACCAATTTCAATAGGCAAATAAATAAAATTGATTCCAAGTATGCGTGCCGCTTTTTCCAATTCCAAACTTGTGGGTTGAGTTTCCCCTTCTTCATGATCGGGGCGATTGCAGATAATAGATTTATACCCCGCTGATGCTATTTCTGCCAAATCATCAACGCTGATCTGACTGGTAACAAACAGCTTCTCATCCAGTTTTGTCGTAACGATGCTCATTTCTTCCTCCTTCCGTAAGGATCGGTTTTAAGTCGTGTCAGCACCAAACATTGTTCACTAATATTTTAGGAAACGGTATCAAGGGCTTAAAACAATAATTATCTATATATCAAATACTTATTAATTTTATATACTAGATTAAAAGGAATTTGTGAAATCAATCAATCCTTGGTCTGCGATATATCGATAATTGGATTAGTGTTAGATCACCCCAGGCGAATTTAAACAGCAAGTAGAGATATATCCGGACTCATACTAATGATGCTTACATCCACACCCGGCTGCGTGTACGTGATTTACCTGATCAGCTTTTGGTTGCAGCGAGCGCACTGCCAGATCACGGCCACGCGCCATGTTGCCATGCATCGCAGGTGCAGAAAGAATCAATTTCTCTGTCGTACTCCCGCATGCCGAACAATCCGGGTTGGGTGCATTGATTGAATGGTGTACTTCAAATTGTAGTTTGCACTGTGTGCACAAGTAATCATAGACTGGCATTTGGAATCCTTATTCATTACATTAATGGCACTTCTCAAAAACTCTAGAATGTGACCACTTGGCATAACAAGTGGTCACGCTTTTAGGTTTGTTCTCTTGAATTTAGCTCCAACGAGGCGGTTGTTTTTCTTTAACGCCGAATTGAACTGAGGTGACATCAGTCCTGGTCCGTTTTTCGGCATCTCGTGTCGGGGCTCTCAACCGGCGTGTTTCAACTTCCCAAACCCAACCGCTGATAACCACATCCTTGGGAATGAGAGGGTGATTTTTAAATGCTTCTATTGTTCTCATGCAAGTTTCGTCCACGTCATCCATCATTCCGATCCACTTGGCAAAAGCACCTTTCGCCAGCTTCTGCTCCGGTAGGGTCGGATCCAACACGATATTATCTGGATCGATTCCCTTGTCACGGAAAATCTTTTCCAGATCAGTCGCATTTGCAGACAGCATGCCGCATTGCGTGTGCTGCACGATGACAATTTCCTTGGTGCCAAAAAAATTACAAGTTAGCATCGCCGAGCGAATTGCATCGTCGGTAACGATTCCTCCGGCATTACGAAAGCAATGCGCATCTCCATGACCTGCCGGGGTATCCACATGGATACCGAGCGCTTCATCTATTGGCAGGCGCTCGTCCATACAAGCAAGTACCCATAACTTCCGGTTATTATGCCCGCCCGGTCCATGACGGCGACGTTGTGCCCAGTGATCATATGCGGCGACGCGTGTATCCAGTTCCTCTTTGATAGTTTTCAATTTCTGAGTCTCCTCGGTAATAGATTGAAATTTACTCCCCTAAAACGATCTACTTTCTTAGTAGAACTCAAAGGGGTTTCTAGGGATATTTAGCTAGTGCACCTAGTTATTTCCAGATGCAATGAAATTAATTGCAAATACCATGCCACCAATAAAAAAATAATATTTATTATTAATTACAATAGGTTAAATCTTATTTATTGCCATGATAGTGAAGCTATGCTTCAATAAGTGAAATTTAACTTCACACATCATCCATAATCCATGAACAACGATCCTCTTTCTGAGTTAACACCGATCTTTTTTTTGCAAACCTTTATTCTTGAACTGATGCATGCCAGCGAACAGCAGGGACAAAAGCATTGTGAAGAGTTGATTGAGCATATAGCCCAAACTGCAGGATGTTTTTTTGAAGAAACTTATCGAGAAAATACTGATAAAAGTGAACAGCTCGATAATGAAAGTTATACCGAACTGATACTCGGCATCAAAAACAATATCGGTGGAAAATTTTCACTGGTTTCCAGTAATCAGGACTGTATTACGGTTACCAATTCCCGCTGTCCTTTCGGTGAACAAGTTACCAATTTTCCTGAATTATGTAGGATGACTTCCAGTGTATTTGGAGGTATCGCAGCCAGAAATTTTGGTTACGCCAAAGTTGAAATCAAAAAAAGTATAGCCCGCAAAGATGGCAGGTGTGATGTATGCATTTACACCAATCCACATGCAGCAAAAGGACATGCTGGAATGGAATATACCGATACTACACCGGTCAAGGAAATTAACGACATCAATGAATTACACTGCAAGATTGAGACGAGCATGCAACAGCTTTGGCACAAACAAAGTAAGCAACTAACAAAGAAACAACAGCCCCCTGCAATCATAGCAAAATCACCCATGATGCAGAAAATACTGCAATCAATCGAGGTTATTGCACCTACTATGGCAACGGTTCTGATTCAGGGTCAAACAGGTGTAGGTAAGGAGCTGATAGCACGTGCCATCCATGCAATGAGCGATCGCTACCATAAGCCATTCATCGCCATTAACTGTGGCGCGATTCCAGAAAGCTTGATTGAAAGCAGTTTATTCGGGCATGAAAAAGGTGCTTTTACAGGAGCCATCGAAGTACACCATGGTTTTTTTGAGCGAGCCGAAGGTGGCACTTTATTTCTGGATGAAGTCGATTCATTGTCGCCAGCAGCACAAACCAGATTACTTCGCGTGATCCAGGAAGGCGAATTGGAGAGAGTTGGTGGTAAACAAACATTGGCGGTTGATGTAAGAATCATTTCAGCAACAAATCAGAATCTGGAAAGTCTTGTTAAGCAGGATCTGTTCCGTAATGATCTATACTACCGCATCAATGTAGTGCGTTTAAGTATTCCTCCCTTAGTTGAACGACCAGAAGACTTACCTTATCTTGTGCAATTGATCATTCAGCGATTGAACAAGCGATATAACAAGCAGGTTAAATCAGTAAGTCGTGAAGTTATGCAGAAAATCCGCGCTTATCATTGGCCAGGCAATGTTCGTGAATTAGAAAACATTCTTGAACGCAGCATCTTATTTGTTAGTGGCAAAGAAATGACTGAACTGGATCTAGAGCTTTCTACTAAAACAAAAAGCATTGGTGAATGGAAAGACGAGAAAGAATACGCCCTTACCAAAATTGAAAAATCATTTCTAGAAACAGCTCTGAAACAACATCACGGAAATATAAAGAGAGTCTCTGAAAACATGGGAATTACATCACGCGCAGTTTACACCAAACTAAAAAAACATAATATTAACTTGGCAGATTTCCGTGCTCTAGATTAAATGCGATGTATGCAACGCCCGATGGCGTGCATAAATTGATAAAGAAATATTCTATAAAACGCGTTTTACGTACGTAGGACGCGACGTCAGCGCCGAACTAAAAGCACCGCCTCTTCGTTTTTAGCACGTACCGGGATTTTGACAGTGATCGGTCCAATACCGATCTGAATCTCGCGTTCCGGTTGGTAGCCATTACCAACAATGGTCGCTCGCTCATTGTCCAGAACTTGATCAACGCACTATTTCACAAACTCTGCCAATTCCGCTTCAACGGCTTGCTCGATCAGTTGACGAGCCCCAGTTCTTAATAATTCGGTCAATGAATCTGTAAACGTGTCTGGATCTGATAAATCAATAACGTTACTCTTACTCATAGCGGTGTATTCCTCATCGATTGATTATATTTTGCTTGCCAGCACAACTAATCAATCAGATACGCCGCTATTTTTCAATCCCGAGACACTAAATTCAGTTTAACTCGTCCCTTTGCAGAGTAGTTTTAATGCATGTGCTCTTTAAGCAATACTCAGAGAATTTTGTATTCATCTGGTATGATCGAAGGTACATAACGAATGTAGACCAACTCGCCAACCAGCTCAACTAAAGTTTGAGTAACTATTACTACAGAAGTTAACATCCATTCATTAGGCAGTGCTAAAGCGAGGGGAAGAACAACTAATGAATTACGAGTACCTGCGCTGAATATAAGTGCTCTACTAGCCTGTGCGTCCAAACGAAAGCTGTTTGCCACTAGTTTGGCAATAAAGGGCATTAACGCCATAAAGATGATGAAAATAGGTACTACTAGAATTACAACTGACAAAAATTCATCGATTCTGCCAATTTGGGAGGCCACAACTAAAAATAATGCTAAGGCCATAAATGGCACTGGAAACCATGATGTCATTTGAAGCCATACTGTGCCGCTTTGATGCCGCTTAGCCCAGAATTCCGTTAAGAAAGCCATAAGTAGCGGTAGAGCTATAAGGAATAGAAATGCATCAATGAATGGCTCAGCTTTCATTACCTCAGTTGCTTGTTCTCCCATAAATAACCATAAGTACAGTGGCAAAAAAAGCATTTGCACGAGTAATAGCAGAGGAGTTGAGGTCAATATTAATTTTGCATCACCATGACCTAAATGAGTAAATACCACCACATAGTCAATGCACGGAGTTAGCAAAACCAGATAAAGCCCTAATAATAAGGGAGGGTGTTCAGGTAAAAATAGCGAAAGCAACCAAACAACAGAAGGTACTATTAAGAAATTAACTGTCAATAATGCAATTGAGAAAAATTGCTTATTAGCAAAAGTTTCATATAACTGATGATAAGGAATTTGGGCAAACATACTATAAAGCAATATTCCTAGCACCGGCGATATCAGATACTCAAGATTTATATTAAAAAAACTAATATTCGGACTCCAGAAACCAAAACTGATCCCTAAAATTAACACTACTGCGTAAATCAAAATTTGATTTTCTTCTAATTGTTCTTTTCGCATTTTTACTCCTTAAAACATCCAGCGTAAATTAATATCGTTATTGTGTATGAATTTATAATTTTTTGAGCCTAGATTTTAATTTAGCCTCCCAAAATTACTTTAATTTTTGGACTAAGGAGGAGATTTCAGAATGCGGTTTGATGAATTCTCTGAACACCACATTTGACAATAACTCCCCTAAAGTCAGTAACCGCTTTAGGGGAGTATTCTTATAAATTCTGATTCATCCTTTGCTATTGACAAGCAAATTGGGAGGAGGGCCGATGGGTTCGAAATTTTTCAGTAATGGAATATCATCCTTGTTTATCCATCGTATATCGGTATCGAAAGTATTCTGTGGCCCCCAGCTACCAGTAAATTTCTTGCCATCAGGCGTGAAAGTCCAGCACATTTCTTCATCCGAGGTATTAATGACGTCACCAAGATTGATCGGCTTCTGCCATTCTCCATTTGAATCCTGATGTGAGATCCACATATCGTGCCCACCTCGCGAATCCGGATCAATCCGTGTGCTGGTGATGACCATACTTTTGCCATCTTTTGACACCCCGGTCCAGTGCATGTGGTCGCGTTGAGGAGAATTGATTTTTGCTCCCAGACTCACGGGTTTCTGCCACACTCCATCTTTTTTCTCGACTTTCCAGATATCACTCTCCTGAGTGACACCCGGCTGGCTGTAGTTGAAATAAATCAGGCTGTCAGAAACGATGATCGGACAATGCTCTTCACCGGTCGGGGTATTGATACTGGGAAGTTCCGGAACATCATTCCAATTTTTGGCCGACTGCCATACACCATCCACTTTCTGTACGACATAAAGATCACCCGACAGCAGGTTACCCGGTTCATATCTTGTGAAATAAATGACATTGCCATCATCGGAAAAACTCGGCTCCAAGTCCCAAGCTGATGTATTAATATTCGGCCCAACGGTAGGATCAATATCGGGCCCTAAATGAATAGGCGACTGCCAGATACCATTTACATTGTGAGACATCCATATATCGAAATTGTAAGAGGTGCCGGATGATTCGATACTACCCTTGCGGGTTGACACAAAAATGGCTGTTTTGCCGTCCGCACTGTAGGTGATTTCTATCTCCGAACCAGGTGAGTTGATGGGTGCTCCCATGTCTTTCGATGCAGCTGGCGGCTCAGTAACTCCACCGCTTACGGCTCCGTGCATACCCGGCATGGCGTAAGAAACACCATATGCTAATGTACATACCAGCAATATAGAGCAAAGCACCTGAGTAAAAAGCTTGTTTTTCATACTGATCTTCCTCCTTGGATTAAAAACATACAGTTCACTTACCATTATCTTGAAAAGGATAATCTTATTGCTTGATTTATAACTGAGGTTTGTTTTCCTCTGATTTTTCCACTTCAAACAGTATGGCCTGCATTGGAAAACAGGTGGGATTCGATCCATACTCTCTGACAAATGTCTTCGCTAAGACTTCGACGATATTCTCAGGATCAACTTCGCCACGTTCTCTGATCTCATTGATGATCGGGCTGAATATCAACCCACGCGCAAAAGATCTGACATCTGGAATATCGTAAACTCGTCGCTGAACAGAAATGTTTATTCGCTCGAACCCAGCTCGAATCAGCATTTCCTTGATCGGGTCAATTTCGAAGGATGAAACTGTACCCTCAAGAAACCGTGGAGGATCCGATGGAAAAAACTGCTTCATGACTTCGAAAGTCAAACTAGCATATGGATTGTAATGACGAGAATCCCAAACACTGAATAGATACCGTCCTCCTCGCCTCAATACCCTGGACACCTCCCTAAATGCCATATCCTTATCAAAGAACATTATCCCGAACTGACAGATGACTGCATCGAATACTTGATTATCAAAAGGCAATATCGTGGCATTTGCAATCTGAAATGTGACTTGCTCATGGGGAAGAAATTTTGCACGGGCAACATCCATCATGGAATCGCTGATGTCAATTGCTGTAAGTTGTGCATCCTTGGGAAGTACGTTGCGCAATTTCCTAGTGACGATTCCCGTACCTGATGCAACTTCAAGCACGTCGCGAACAGACCTTTCTGCTACGCGTCTTGCAATATCGGATGCATATTGCTCAAACAACACATGCCCCAAATCACGATCGTAAGCGATCGCCACATCACCAACATACCCTGCCATTGAATTCTCCAATAAACGTTAACTTATGAAGATAAAAACTAAGTTTAATTCTCATCTACGTACAATCATCAATATTCAAGTAGTACAGTAAAATTAATCGACTATTCGTCTTAAGTTATAGAAGAAGACTGCAGTTACACCCAGTAAGAGCAAAGGCCAGAACTGGATGAAAGGCTCGTACCATCCAGTACCTACAATAATTGGTATCTCCAGTTCAAAATCAGACGAATTCTCATCTACGCCCGCGAGGCGAAGTACATATTCTCCCGTTTCATCAATGCGAATTTCCTGGGAAATAATGCCTGACTGATAAATCTCAGCAGGAACCGCCAAGAGTGGCTGCCCTGATTTTCCATCGACTACCCTGAATAGAGTGAGTGTTACTGGTTGTTCTCGTACAGATAGGGGATATAACAAATCGATGGTAATACTGAGCAGGCCCGGATTGGGCACCTGACCACACAGAATGGGAGTGGACATTGCACTTAATGCATCTTCCGGCACCTCGTAATTATGGGGAATAAAATAAGCGGAATAGCCGATCATCAATGTATCGGACTCGATCGTACAGGTACCACCACGAAAGCCTTTGGGATAAGTTTCTGACATATCTCCCTGGGAACTTACATGAAACTGCATACCGATCACGCCGATGCTCATCAATATTGCTATAAAAATTAAAAGGCGTCGGGTATGAATCGGTAAATTCTGCCAGATTGCGGTCATTTTTCCTCCTTGGAATTATTCCAGATAATCATAGAATCGATATACCTTATCGATCCTGTCCGTCTTCACTTCTTCTTTGTTATGTAAGTACAAATTCATGTTGTATTACGCAGTAAAATATCCTCGGCAGCCATTCGTCCTAAATGTGCAATTTCACCATTGCCGGTAATCATTGCGGTCACGATAGCCCCGTCAATCAGCAGATTCAATTTCTCAGTTACCGTCTCCGGATCCTTTACACCACTTTCCGCCACCAATGCCAGAAACCTGGCACTGATTTTCTCCCTGTAACTATTGGCAACTTCCTGTATCCAGCCATTACTCTTCTCATGTTCAGCCACGGCATTGATAAAGACGCAGCCATAAAAATCTTCACTCTCGAACCAGGCTCGCATCAAGTCGAACAATGCCAGGACACGATCGACCGGGGAACATTCCATTGCCGGAAGATCGGAATCGAACCAACGAAACCATATATCTGCTTCTGCCTCAAATACGGCCTTGAGTAAGTTTTCCTTCGAACCATAGTGGGTATAGAGGCTGCGCCGGGATACACCAGATTCTTCGATAATCCTAGCAATCCCTGTTGCATGAATACCTACCTGGCAAAATAAGCGGCGGGCTGTTTGCAGTATTTTTCTCTCTACTGATATTTTCCTAGGCATTATTGTTAAGCTAATCCGGCATATCGATATCGATTTTCACACTGGTAGATCCATAATTTCTCAGCTATTGAAGTAAGAGAGTCTTCAAATAATAATCACCTTATTTCATCCTGAGTTGTTCTCTGATTTTTCTGGCGATTTTTCCAGCTTCGACACGAATTTCCCGTAACTGGCCGCTAAGCGGATTGATTTGTCCAATAAAATAAAGGCGAGGCGCTTCTTCCAATTCCTGGTCACCCGAAATTTTCGACCTACCCTTTTCGTCAGTAATATTCGGTATTTGAACAAGCTCAGAAATCCCAGTACGGAAACCGGTTCCAGCAACTATGACATCAGGTTCCAATGCTATCGTTGTACTATCATCATCTTGTGTAATTCCGACAGCGCGTAACGCATGTACTGTAGGACCCGAAATTTTCTGTATCGAACCAACAATTTTGATTCGACCGGCACGAATATCGTCAACGAAAGGGCCATACAAAATCGGCACTACATTGTTGATAGCGTATTGTTTGGTGAGGGACATAGGTGGAAATGGAAGGCCATACGCTGTCAGATCGCCTATCATTCTACGTTGCATAAAACTCAATAGCATATCTACCAGATTATTAGGTAAATATCTTAACCAGATCCCTATACCTACGATCGGAATGCCATAAACACTTTTGGGTAAAAGGTGTGGTGGTGTTCTAATAGATATCGTTACAGAACTGGCATATTCAGTCAGTCTGCTGGTAATTTCAGCCGCGGAATTACCGCTACCGATCACGAGTACATGCTTTCCCGCGTAATCCTGTGCACGTTTGAATGTTGAAGAATGAACAATCTCTCCTGGAAAAGTCTCTCTACCTTCCCATTCAGGAATTACCGGGATGCGGCAAGTGCCAATTGCCATAACAACGGCACGGGATTTGAATTGACTGCCATCATTACCTGTAGCCAACCAAATATAACTATCAGCGTCATAGCTAACTTTCTCGATATCGATTCCAGTCTGTACAGTAAAGCCACCCCGAGCAGGAAAAGTTTCGAGCAGATGCACGACTTCATCACGCGCAGGCCATGTTCCAGAAGATGGTGGAAATTTGCTACCAGGCAAGGCCGAAAAGAAACGCCCCGTATTCAGGCGTAGGCCATCGTAATGATTACGCCAGACATCCCCTATGGCAGGCGTACGTTCCAGTACTAGTGGTATCAAACCTGCCTTTTTCAGTTCATATGCTATCGATAGACCTGCCGGGCCTGCACCAACCACTGTCACGTCGTAAATATCCTTGCTCTTCACCCTTATCTCCTTATCTTCATTCAACCAAAAAGTACAGGCTGATGCATATGCATTTGATCCAAAAAACTGTTGTAATGGTCACTTAGCAATTATGCGGAATGGGTTGCTGGTTCTGAATAGTGATGAATCTCCACATTTACTGGGACCGGGCGCATGATGGTATCCGGTATGGGTGCTGTCCGTTCCAATTTTTTCAGAAGAACGGTTACCTCTTTCTGTGACGCATCCGTTTGTATCTCCACGGTAACTTTTATATCTTCAAATCCAGGATTACCAGGCTCTATCCCATAAGCCGCCCGGAAATTGACCCGCCCCGAAACATGCAAGCGAAGGGATTCCACGTTAATCCGGGCAGCAGACAGTCCGCCGATATAAGTGGCAGCAAGACAATGACCAACTGCAGTGAGCAAAAGATCTTGCGGCGTGACACCCATTCCTTCCCCGCCGTAGCGTACTGGTTCATCACCAATGATTACCTGATCATCACTGACATTCGATGTAGTGTGATAACCACTATCCCAAATGACTGTTACTTGATATCGAGGCTTGGCAATATCACCGTCACCTCCTGCTTTGATATGTTCTTTTATAGCTCGACATTGTTCATGATCAATTCCATTGACGGTATTTTTGATATTCGAGTCAACTATCATCAGACCTCCATGATAAAAAAATTAAAGAAACGAATTTCTCGTGTTTATATCGAGCATTTAGATCACTCATTACTATTTCTATTTTTTCTACTTTTAAGAAAGTAGACCGATCATTCTCTTTTTAGAAAATAATATACCGGAAATAGTGGAATGGCAAGATCAAATAAATATTTGGGAAAAACTGATGAATTGAATGCATGAGCGAATTGCCCTGTTGCACGGCATTCGATTCCTCGCCTATCTCTGAACGTTTACGGTCGCGAGATACGCATGCTGACGATGATCGACGAATTCATAAAAATCACCTGGATGTTCATTGTGTCAGGTATGATGAAGTGATCACTCAATCAGATAATACAATTATTATTCAATTAATTACAGAATATACTCGGGGTGACAATGAACCAGAGTTTGTGACCAATCGATTACGAAAATGGTGGGCAAACATGACGCCGAAACAGCTTATATCACCCTTGAAAGTCCATGGGAGAATGGTTACTGCGAAAGCCTTAATGGAAAAATCTTCTATGGTATACGGGAAGCTCAATCTACTGTAAGCCAATGAATTCATGAGCACAACACTTTCATGCCTCAAGTTCAGTAGGCTATAAACTTCCAGCATCTGAGACTAGATTTACCTCAATCCTACAAAATTCACACCCATTGATATATATTCTCTTCAAAACTCACGTGCATAAAAACATGATTAGACGAATTGATCTGAAGATTCAGGGCGGTAGAGATTTGACTGATCTCTGGTCATGTAGCACGCAGGTAATCCGTGCATGACTCAATGCAATCAGCACACGTTTATGCCAATCAAATTGCACACCATATGACTATACCTTTTTATTTTTCTTTGTTGTTATTCGTGATAAAACGATTTTCTAGCCAACCAGACCATCTGTTTGCCCTGACAATCAAATCGGCGCGATACTTTGCATTATATTTTGGCGTACGCGAATGATAATTGGCTGCTTTTGTCCAGATGTCGCCTTTATCATTTTTGATATGTAACCGCACACGCCATGCGGCCAGATCATAGGCATAACAACCCGTATTTGCTACATGATCAGGTGTGATGCCATATTTGGATAAATCTTGAAGATATGCGGTATTAAATTGCATTGAGCCGACATCGTGAGTACCGTTACTGTTACGCACCCATTGACCCGGTTTACCGCCCTCTTTTTCGGCTATCGCCAGCAAGATATTGGCGGGTATTTCATACTTAATGGCTGCTGTAATTGAACACACCACTCTTTCTTGCAGATCCAGAGGCAAATCTATCATCGAGCGAATCGCTTAAATGCCTTATT
>JADZAR010000001.1 GCA_020852475.1 Nitrosomonas sp. | reverse complement strand
CTGGTCACCCTGATTGCATTGGCCTTCCTGTTTCCGTTCATTGCTGAGGTTTTTTCAGGTCAGGTTGTGGTGCAAAGCGTCAGCTGGATTCCGCAGCTGGAATCAGGTTTAGGGTTGGATTTTGCTTTCCGGCTGGATGGACTGGGGCTTTTGTTCGTGCTCCTGATTCTGTGCATTGGCCTGCTGATCATTCTTTACGCACGCTATTATCTTTCCGAACGCGATGACATGGGGCGCTTCTACGCGTACCTGCTGATGTTTATGGGTTCCATGCTGGGCATTGCCACGTCGGAAAATATCATACAACTGCTGATTTTCTGGGAATTGACCAGCCTGTCGTCTTTTCTGCTGATCAGTTACTGGCAGACGCGCCATGAATCGCGCATGGGCGCGCGCATGGCGCTGGCTGTCACCGGCGGCGGCGGACTGGCGCTGCTGGGCGGATTTATTCTGCTCGGCGAGATTGTCGGCAGTTACAATCTGACGGATATTCTGGCATCCGGCGACCTGATCCGTGCGCACGACTTGTACCTGCCCATGCTAATTCTGGTGCTGCTGGGCGCATTTACCAAGTCGGCGCAGTTTCCTTTTCACTTCTGGCTGCCCAATGCCATGGCCGCGCCGACCCCGGTTTCCGCCTATCTGCATTCGGCCACTATGGTCAAAGCCGGTGTATTTCTGCTGGCGCGGTTGTTTCCGGCACTATCAGGCACTTCGGCCTGGTTCTGGCTGGTCTGTATCACCGGACTGGCGACGCTGGTTATCGCCGCCTACATCGCGATGTTCAAGCACGATCTGAAAGGATTGCTCGCTTACTCAACCATCAGTCATCTGGGCCTGATTACGCTGCTGTTCGGCATCGGCACGCCAATGGCCGCACTTGCCGGTACTTTCCATATTATCAATCACGCGATTTTCAAAGCCTCATTGTTTATGGCGGCCGGAATTATTCATCATGAAACGGGCACGCGCGATATGCGCATACTCAGTGGTCTGTGGAAATACATGCCGCACACCGGCCTGCTCGCGATGGTTGCCGCCGCGTCGATGGCGGGCGTGCCCTTGTTCAACGGCTTTCTGTCCAAGGAAATGTTCTTCGCCGAAACCTTATCGGTCGCAGACCAGTCCTGGGGATGGGTACTGCCGGCGGCGGCGACACTGGCCGGCATATTCGCTGTGGCCTACTCTTTGCGTTTTATTCACAACGTTTTTTTTGGTGAAATATCCCCGGATTTACCCAAACAGCCGCATGAACCGCCACGCTGGATGAAAGTACCGATTGAAATTCTGGTCGCGCTATGCCTGCTGGTCGGCATTTTTCCCGCGTTCACCGTCGAACCCATCCTTGACATTGCCGCCTCCAGCGTCCTGCAAGGACCTGTTCCGGAGCATGATCTGGCGATCTGGCATGGCTTTAATACCGCCTTATACATGAGCATCACCGCGCTGGTCGGCGGTGTGATTGTCTACCTGATTCGCAGGCCGTTATTCGCGTTGCAGGAACGGCTGGACAAATTACTGAATTTCAAAACTGTGTATGAACTGTTTCTGGCAAAACTGTTTTATCTGGCTAATACCGCCGTGCGCTTTCTGGACAGGCAATCGTTGCAGCGCATGGTATTTATTTTCATGCTGTTCATCCTGGCGCTCGGCTTATCCGGCCTGTCGGGTATGGATACCGGTTACAGCCTGACCGGCGGACGCGCGACACTGCCCGTGGATGGCATTAGCCTGCTGGTTGCCCTGGTTATCATGATTGCGGCTGTGGCGACCGTCGTCATGCACCGACAACGGCTTGCTTCGCTTATTTTACTGGGTGCCGTAGGACTGGGGGTCTCGCTGGTTTTCGTGAAATTCTCCGCCCCTGATCTTGCGCTGACGCAGCTCTCCGTCGAAGTGGTCACTATCGTGCTGATGCTGCTGGCTTTATATTTCCTGCCGCAGGAATCCCCGAACGAATCGGGCGGGTGGCTGCGCAGCCGAGATGCAATCATTGCCTCGGCAGCCGGTGGCGGCGTGGCGCTTCTGGTCTGGGCGGTTCTGACTCGCCCTTATGAAACCATTGCTGACTATTTTCTGGAAAACAGTCTGCCAGCCGGAGGCGGCACCAATGTCGTGAATGTGATTCTGGTCGATTTCAGAGGCTATGACACACTGGGCGAAATTACCGTACTGGGACTGGCCGGTCTCGGCATCTACGCCATGCTGGAGCAACTGAAACTGGCCGGATCGAGTCATGATGGTCAAGGACGCGCCTGGGACACGGACATGCATCCTGTCATTATGGCTTCTTTTGCACGCCTGTTGCTGCCGCTGGCGCTGCTGGTATCGCTGTTCATATTGCTGCGCGGTCATAATTTGCCCGGCGGTGGCTTTATCGCCGGTCTGATCACCGCCGTCGCGCTGGTCATGCAATACCTTGCCAACGGCGTTGTCTGGACCCAGGAGCGCATACCTTTCAATCTGCATGCCCTTATCGGTTACGGCCTGCTGATTGCCACCGTCACCGGACTGGCGAGCTGGTATTTTGGCTATCCTTTCCTGACGTCGACATTCGGTCACATCCACTGGCCGGTCATCGGTGAATTTGAGCTGGCTTCCGCCATGGCATTCGATCTGGGCGTTTATCTGGTTGTGGTTGGCGCTACATTGCTCATTTTGGTTTATCTGGGACTGGTGCATCACCAGAGTCACCAGATGAAAGTCAGAAAACGGATACGCTGATGGAACTGTTGATCTCTTTAATTATAGGCGTGCTGACGGCAAGCGGCGTTTACCTGTCGCTGCGCGGGCGCACATTTCCCGTTGTACTCGGTTTGACCTTTCTATCGTACGCCGTGAATTTGTTTCTTCTGGTCATGGGGCGGCTGACCATCGGCAATCCGCCGATTATCACCGATGATCCAACCCAATACGCCGATCCACTGCCGCAAGCGCTGGTATTGACAGCCATCGTCATCAGTTTCGGCATGACAGCTTTTGTCATCGTGCTGGCGCTGAAAGCATTTTCCGAAATGGGCAACGATCAGGTAGACGGCAAGCACAAACCATGATGAATCATATCACTATCTTTCCGGTAATATTGCCGCTGGTGGCGGGTATTCTGCTGCTGTTACTGCCCGGTCGCCTGCTGGCATTGAAACGTAGCGTCGGTCTGATTTCGGTTTTGCTGCAACTTATCACGGCGGGATTACTGCTGAGCACGGTCAGCAGCGGTGAAATACGGGTCTATGCCCTGGGTAACTGGTCGCCGCCTTTTGGCATTGTACTGGTCGCCGACCAGCTGGCGGCATGGATGCTGGCGATCACGGCGCTGGTTGCCATCTGCGCGCTGTTTTATACTGCGCGCGGCACGGACAGCAACGGCGCGCATTTCCACACCCTGTTTCAGTTGCAGTTATTCGGCCTGAATGGCGCTTTTCTCACCGGCGATCTGTTTAATCTATTTGTGTTTTTCGAAATCCTGCTGCTGGCGTCTTACAGTTTGCTGTTGCACGGCGGGGGCCGTTTGAAAACCAAAGCCGGCTTGCACTTTGTTATCATCAACCTGGTCGGCTCAACCTTGTTTCTGTTCGCAGTGGGTACGCTGTATGGTCTGCTGGGTACGCTGAACATGGCCGATCTGGCGGTAAAAGTCGCTGCCGCACCCGCGAATGACGCCGTGCTGATTCATATCGCCGGTTTGCTGCTGTTTGCCGTGTTTGCCCTGAAAGCCGCGCTCGTGCCGCTTTATTTGTGGCTGCCGGCGGCTTACGCGCATACCACCGCACCGGTCGCCGCATTGTTTGCGATCATGACCAAAGTCGGCGCATACAGCATTTTGCGCGTTTATACCCTGATTTTTGGCGCTCAGGCAGGCGCTGCAGCGAATCTGATCGAAACCTGGCTGTTGCCGATGGCCCTGCTGACGCTCATCGTCGGCGTTCTCGGTGTACTCGCCAGCACCCGCTTGCGCCAGCAAGTGGCTTATCTGGTTATTGTCTCCATCGGCACACTGCTGACCGCAATCGGCATGAATTCAGCCGCGGGAATCACCGCCGCATTGTATTATCTGCCGCACTCGACATTTGCAGCAGCGGCTTTCTTCCTGCTGTCCGACAGCATTGCGCAGCGGCGCGATGTGATGGATGACCAGTTTGAACCCGGCCCGATTATCCAGCAGCAAAGATTATTAGGCATTCTGTTTTTTATCACCGCAATTCTGATCGCTGGCTTACCGCCCTTATCGGGCTTCATCGGTAAATTTCTGATCCTGAACGCGGCCTTGCCGCATGCGGCTTTTTTCTGGATCACCGGTGTCATCCTGATCACCAGCTTGTTCACATTAATCGCGCTGGCGCGCGGCGGCAGCATGCTGTTTTATCGCCCACAAGCGCCGCATAGCTGTAACATCGCGCCCGACGCCGAACCGCGCAGCGCCTTTGCGCTGACTGTCGAACTGACGCCGGTTGCCTGCCTGCTATTATGCTGCATCGGTCTGGTTGTTTTCGCCGGCACAGTTACCGGATACACCGCAACCACTGCGAATCAGTTGCTGCAACCCGAAGTGTATATCGAATCAGTATTGCGCATGGAGGTCATTCAGCCATGACACGACTGTTACCGCACCCCTTGCTGACACCCGTGCTGACGGGCATATGGTTGCTGCTGAACAACAGCATCGAACCGGGTCACATTCTACTCGGCTTGCTGCTCGGCTGGATCATACCCGTGCTAACGATCCGTTTCTGGCCGGATAAGGTGGTCATCCGCAAACCGGTTGTTCTGCTGCGTTTCGGTTTTATCTTCTTATATGACATTGTCGTAGCGAATTTCACCGTTGCGCGACTGATTCTCGGTAACTCGGACAAACTGACGCCCGCGTTTGTCAAGCTGCCGCTGGATTTAACGTCCGATATCGCGATCAGCTTGCTGGCCAGCAGTCTGACCTTGACGCCCGGCACGCTGTCGGCGCGGCTTTCGGAAGATCGCAGCTATCTGCTGGTGCATGCTCTGAATGAAACCGATCCCGATACGCTTATCGCAACCATCAAGCAGCGCTACGAAAGACCATTGAAGGAGATTTTTGAATCATGTTAGCGGTTACCATTCAAATCGCATTCACGCTGGTCACCATCGCAGTGATCCTGAGTTTTTTCCG